>CAXMPH010000021.1:0-5047 GCA_964195055.1 uncultured Chthoniobacterales bacterium
CACCACCATCACATGAAACCAGAGCGATCCAAAAGATGCATCAGATGATCCTCTCCAAAGAGAAATTCAATTTTCGTGGTGATCACCCAGAACGGATCGTCTTTCGTAAACCATTCACGAAGTTTCACCGCATCTTTTTCCGTGGTCACTAAGGCATCAAGAGATCGACGATCGCACCACTCAAGAAAACGATAGATCTCTTTTTTCGTATAACGATGGTGGTCGGCAAAAGCCTTGGTTACTTCCACCTTGGCACCCAGAGCGGTTACTCCCTCCTCGAAACTTTCGGGGCGGGCAATACCGCTCATGGCTCCAACGTGACGGCCCTTGAGATGGTCGAGGGGAAACTTTTTGCCAGTTCGGATGTCTTGCCAATGCAGGGGGGCGTGGCGGCACTCGATGATGCTGGCGGTGCGGTTGAGCCTTCGCAGTCGGGCGAGTAGTTCCTCGTCAGGGTCGAGGGAGCTTTTGGTAACAATGATGTAGGAGGCACGCTTCAGGTTGGAGGGAGGTTCTCGTAAAGTGCCTCGGGGAAGGAGGTGCTCGTTGCCGAAAGGGGATTGGCTATCAATCAGGACGATATCTAAGCGGTGATGCAGTCGCTGGTATTGCAGACCGTCATCGAGAAGCAATATATCGCTCTCGAAATGCTCAAGGGCATGGCGTCCGCTTTTGACCCGGTCCTTATCCACGAGAACGCACACTCCGGGCAGGTTCTTCGCCAGCATGTGGGGCTCGTCACCAGCCCGGCGTGAATCCAAGAGTACGGTGGTGCCATCGGAAACGATGCGGGGAGGAAAGAGGTCCCGGTGCTGGAAGAGTTTATTGCGGAGGCGCTGGACAAATGGACGCGGGACGCTTTTGTAGCCGCGACTGAGGATGGCGACGCGCCGTCCCCGCTTTTCCAATTCTCTGGCTAGCATCTCGGTGACCGGTGTTTTTCCGGTACCGCCGACGGTCAGGTTGCCCACGCTCACGACCATGCAGCCGAGTTCCTGTGCCCGGAGGAACCGACGGCGATAGAGGTTGAGGCGGGCTTGGACCGCCCCCTCGTAGATACGGGAGAGTCCGCCAAGGACAAACTTGAGAGCGGTGGCCCGCCCGCCTTCGCGGCGTTCGAGGATAACGTCGACGGCGTAGCGCTCGAATCTTTCGAGGAGGACGCGCATGGCTGTTTAGGCGGGAACGACGCCGGTGTTGTCGGCGTGGAGAATGAGGGTGTGGGCGGTCGGCAAGGTGGCCTGCATCGCCGAAGCGACGGGGGAGGGATCTTCCAAGGTGAGGCAGGCGACGGAGGATCCTGACCCACTGAGATAACCGGCCAAGGCCCCGGCTTGAACCCCCGCCTCAATTGCGGGACCGAGGTGGGGGATGGTAGCCTGGCGGTAAGGCTGGTGCAGCCAATCCTGCATCGAGCCCTTAAGCAGCCCATACTGTTGTGAAGCGAAGGCAGCGGTGACCATCGAGGTATGGGCGGTGTTCTCTATCGCGTCCGCCCTCGGTATCCGGAGAGGAAGCTTGGTCCGCGATGAATCTGTCTCCACCTCATCGGGTGGCACCAGAAAAACAAAGTGAAGGGCGGGAGAGATTTCGCAGCGAAAATGAGTGCTGTCGGGAAGGGCGGCGGTGAAGCCTCCAAAGGCCGCTGGGGCGGCATTGTCCGGATGACCTTCGAGCTGGGCACAGAGTCGGTAGAGGGAGTCCTCGGTCAAGGGGTGGTCGGCCAGATGATTGAGCCCGTGGAGAATCCCCAACCGGACGGTGACGCTGCTGCCCATGCCTCGAGAGCGAGGGATGTCTCCCTTGATTGACCAGTCGAAAGTGAATTTAGCGATACCGGAGCGATGAAAAAATGCCGTCGCGGCATCGGAGACCATCGGGTGATTAGCCAGACCTAAGCTTCGTCGGAGGGTGACCTGGTTGTAGCAGTCCAAAGCCACTCCGAGGCAGTCGAAGCCTGGGCCGAGGTTGGCGCTGGTGGCGGGGATACGAACCGTGATTTCGTCCGGCATGGGATCTCAAGATTGCCGCAAACGGCGTGAGGTTGCATTAGAATTCACCTAAAATCGGAGAGTTTGCTTGATCGGAGGACGTCGTCGCGGCCAAATGGTTCACGTTTATGAGCCTACCCGACAACATTCTCTCCCTCGCCGCGCGTGATGCGCGCGGTCTTGCCATCGATGCCATAACCGCTTGTAAGTCCGGTCACCTCGGCCTGCCTCTCGGCTGTGCCGAAATTGGGGCGGTTCTCTTTGGTTCGGCTCTGCGCTACAATCCCAAGGAACCTCGTTGGCTCAACCGCGACCGCTTTGTTCTCTCGGCAGGACACGGGAGCATGTTTCTTTACAGTTGGCTGCACTTGGCCGGCTATGATTTATCGCTTGAGGAGGTGAAAAACTTCCGCCAGCTCGGCAGCATCACTCCCGGACATCCCGAGTTCGGGGAAACTCGCGGGGTAGAGTGCACCACCGGACCTCTTGGACAGGGCGTCTCTAACTCAGTTGGCTTGGCTATTTCCGGCAAGATGGCCCAGGCCCGCTTCAACACGGCCGAGCACCAAATCTTCGATCACAAGATCGTCTGTCTGGCCGGCGACGGCTGCTTGCAGGAAGGCATTGCCAGCGAGGCCTGCTCCTTGGCCGGGCACATGCAGTTAGACAACCTCATCCTCATCTACGACTCCAACAATGTCACCTTGGACGCCATGGCTCTTTACACCCAGAGCGAAGACACCGCCGGTCGTTTTAAGGCTTATGGTTGGGAGGTGCAGGAAATCGACGGGCAAAATATGGAGGAATTCTCCCGAGCCTACAGCCAAGCCAAAGCGGCAACGGGCAAGCCCCAGATGATTGTGGCCAAGACGCAGATTGGCAAAGGTATCCCCGAAGTGGCCGGAACAAACAAAGCCCACGGTGAAGCCGGAGTGAAGTTTGCCGATGAAGCCCGCAAGGGGCTGGGACTGCCGGAGGAGAAGTTCTTTGTCGCCCCGGAGGTGAGGCAATATTTCACAAGCCACACCGAGGAGCTTGAGCAGGCCTATACGGAGTGGGACCAGCGCTACCAAGCGTGGCGCGCCGCCAACAAGGACTTGGCCATGGAACTGGAGGCTGGGGTAGAGCAAACATATCCGGATTTGCTCAAGAGTATTCCCGATTATCCAGCCGATGCTCCCGATATTGCCACCCGCAAGGCTGGCAGCGAAGTCCTCCAGGATGCGGCCAAAGCTATGCCCCTGCTGATTAGTGGGAGTGCCGATCTCCACGGTTCCACCCTCAACTACATCAAGGATGGTGGCGATTTTGATGCGCGTAACCATGCCGGTCGAAATCTCCGTTTCGGGATTCGTGAGCACGGGATGGCAGGAATCCTCAATGGCATCGCTTACGACGGCATCTTCCATGCCAGTGGGGCCACCTTCCTTGTCTTTAGTGATTACGCCCGCGGTGCCATGCGCGTAGCCGCTCTCTCCCATCTTCCGGTGGTCTACATCTTTACCCACGACTCCGTTGGGGTCGGTGAAGACGGTCCGACTCACCAGCCGGTGGAGACGGTGGCGGCTTTACGGGCCATTCCCAATCTGGATGTGATCCGTCCGGGTAATCCGGCGGAGACCGCAGGTGCTTTCGCGGCCGCCTTTGATCGTAAGGATGGACCGACCTTGCTGGCCCTGACCCGCCAGGCCCTACCAACTTTGCGTCAGATTGCGCAAGAGGAGGCCCGTCAAGGGGTGCTTCGTGGCGGCTACATTGCTCGGAGAGAGACGGCGCCCTTGCAGTTGATGATCATGGCCACAGGCAGTGAGTTGCACTTGGCCATGGAGGCAGCCGAAAAGCTGGGGGCAGCGGTTCGGGTTGTTTCCCTCCCTTGTTTCGAGCGCTTCGAACGTCAGACTGAGGAATACCGTGATTTTGTGATGCCCCCAGATTGCGTGCATCGGATTTCGGTTGAAGCCGGGGTGACCCAGCCGTGGTATCGCTACGTCGGTCGCCGAGGCAAGGTCATTGGCATTGATCGCTTCGGTCTCAGTGCTCCTGGCCCGATTGTCTTGCAGACCCTCGGGATCAGTGTCGATGCGGTGATTGATGCCGGTGAGGCCATGTTGGCGCGGGAGTAAGGAGCGCACCAGCCCCTCTGAGACGTTTTCCTTGAATTGAAAAAATCAGAAAAAGAAGGGAATTCCTTGTTGGGCAAAGGCCTCTTTTTCTTCCGCTAAATACTGATCGGCTAACTTTTCGAATCCGCCTTCGGCGCGGAACTTAAGGAGGAAGTCATTGACCTCCCCGAGGAGTTTCTTGTTCTCGGGGCGAAGGGCTATGGCCCAGAACTCGCTTTGTAGCGGAGCCAGGAGCGCTCGAGTCTTTTTCGGGTTCCGTTGGGCGTTCTGGAAGACCGACATCTGGTCGTAGATGAAGGCGGAGGCCTTACCTTGGATCACTTCGATAACGCAGGCACTGGTTTTTTCCAGAGTGAGGATGCGGGCTTGGCTGAGGCGCTTGCGGGCGAAGACCTCCCCGGTGGTCCCTTGTCGGACCACGATGGTGTGGTCTGCTTGGTCGAGGTCTGCCAAATTCTGCGCCGTACTGGCGGCGGGGAGAAGTGCCCCCAGACCAGTGCTGAGGTAGGGCTGGGAAAAAGCCACCTGGCGGGCCCTCTCCGGGGTAGCGGTCATGGAGGAAATGATGAGATCGATCTTACCGGATTTCAGAGCAGGAATGAGCCCGATGAAGGGAATGTTTTGGATCTCCAAGGGGCGCCCGAGATCGGTGGCGAGGGCGCTAGCTAGGTCCACACTGACGCCGACGGGCTTCCCGTCTGGGCCGATGGTTTCGAAGGGCGGATAGGTCAGGTCCATTCCGACTTGCAGAACCGGTGGTTCGGTCGCCTGAGCCAGGGGGGACAGAGTTAGCAAAATGGCGATGGTGGAGCAGATAAAGTTCATCGGATGAGTGAAGTGGGACCGCTTCAATAATGGAGATTTTGCTGGCGAGCAAGAGGTATGAAGAGATAGACATCACTTCTTATGTTAAATGATTTCAAAAAGTTTATC
>CAXMPH010000021.1:5061-6570 GCA_964195055.1 uncultured Chthoniobacterales bacterium
ATGCCGCCGGTAGGGCTCATCTTTGGTAAGGTGGATTTTAGTCAGCTATTCCTTAGTCTGGACGGGAAAACTTACGAGACCCTGACATTAGCTGAGGCCGCTGGAGCACCTACGCTTAATTACGGCAACTTCATCACAGTGGCGATTCAGTTCTTCATCATCGCTTGGGTTATTTTCCTCTTGGTCAAGGGGATCAATTCTCTGAAGAAAAAAGAGGAGGCCAAGGCGGTGGTGCCGCCAAGTCCCACGGCAGAGGAGAAGGTTTTGCTCGAGATTCGGGACCTTCTCCAGAAACAGGCCAACTGACCCAAGAGCTTGCCCCCTTGGGTGGGTCGTGTTCTATGGAAGGATGGTTGAGCACTCCAAGCGGCCGGTCGTTGCCGTAGCTGGCGCCTCTGGTTTTGTCGGCACCGCCATCCTGCCTGTGCTGGCGGCGGACTTTGATGTGGTGGCCCTGAGCCGTACCGTTTCCAATTCCATTCCGGGCGTTCGCTGGCAGAAGTGCGATCTGTTTTCCATGTTGCAAACAGAAAGGGCCTTAGTCGGGGTGGATTACGCCCTTTATTTGGTTCATTCCATGCTTCCGGCTCGTTTGACCCAGGCGCGGTTTGAGGACATGGATTTTATTCTGGCTGATAATTTTTCCCGGTCAGCCGCCCGAGCTGGGGTAAAGCAGATCGTTTATCTTGGCGGTATTATTCCCGACGATACCCAGTTGTCGCGTCACCTAGCCAGCCGTCTTGAGGTGGAGCGGGTTCTGGCAGCTCGCGGTGCCCCGGTGACAAGTTTACGAGCTGGACTCATCGTCGGCCCCCGGGGGTCGTCCTTTCGTATCATGGCACGGCTGGTGGAGCGCTCGCCCCTCCTCCTTTGTCCGCATTGGACCCGCTCGATGACCCAGCCGGTGGGTTTGCGCGATGTCGTGAAACTCTTGCGTTATTGCGTAGGTCGCCGCGACACCTATGGACGCGCATTTGACTTGGGTGGTCCGGAGGTAATGACTTATGTCGACCTGATGCGGCGTACGGCCAGTCGTTTGGGGAAGAAGCGGTGGATTGTCACCCTGCCCTTTATCCCGGTCGGGTTGAGCGTTTTGGGGATCCGCCTGGTCACCGGAGCCCATCGTGAGTTGATCGCCCCCCTCGTGGAAAGTCTGCGCCACGCCATGGTAGCGCACTCCCCGAGCATGCAGTCTCGGGCCGGCATCGAACCCCAGTCTTTCGCCGAGGCACTGAGTGAAGCCCTTCCTTCCAAGGTGGCGGCGTCTGCTGACGCATCACGGAATGGGGATGAGCACCTGGCCCGCCGCCATCACCACAGCGAGCAGGGTGGCTACGTTTGTTCGATCCAACGCTTGCCTTTGCCTCCTGGGCACGACGCCACCTGGGTCGCCCAAGAATACGCTCGCTGGCTGCCCTCTTTTTTTAAATTCATTCTTCGGGTCACGGTCGACGACAAATTGAATCTGGCATTTCGGCTCTCCGGCCTTAAGTCGCCCCTGCTGGAGTT
>CAXMPH010000021.1:6580-10789 GCA_964195055.1 uncultured Chthoniobacterales bacterium
AGTGATCGCTCGACCGCTGATCGCCCGCTCTACTACATCACTGGTGGACTGCTAGCCCGGGCCGACGACGTCCGTGATGGCCGAGCCCCGGCTCGGCTGGAATTCCGCGAGAGCCCCGATCGCCGGAGTGTCCTTGCTGCTATTTTCAACTATCGACCCTCTTTGCACTGGTGGATCTACCGCCTGACTCAGGCGCCGATCCATTTGCTTGTCATGAAATTCTTTGGCTGGCATCTCGCTCGCCAGCAACCGGGCGCCCGGCACTCTCCGGAGGGACGCCCCGTCGGAGAGGCATGAGCGGGGCCCGCGATAGTTTGGGGAGACCGCTGCGGGATCTGCGGATCTCCGTCACGGATCGTTGCAATATGCGGTGCTCCTACTGCATGCCGGCTGAGGTTTTCGGGCTTGGTTACCCATTTTTACCCCGCGATGAAATCCTCACCTTCGAGGAGATCACCCGCGTGGTTCAGGTCGCTGTCTCCTTGGGGGTTCGTAAGGTGCGGCTGACCGGCGGTGAGCCACTCTTGCGCCGGGACTTGGCTCTCCTTCTCGACATGCTGACCCAAGTGGAAGGAATCGAAGACCTGGCGATGACGACCAATGGCCTGCTTCTTTCTCCCCTGGTCCGTCGTTTGAAGGATGCCGGCTTGCGGCGACTGACCGTTAGCTTGGATGCCCTGGATGATGCTCTCTTTCGTCGTATGACGGGGACGAAGCGCCCGGTGGCCGATGTGCTTGAGGGCCTAGCAGCGGCTCGTGCCGCTGGGCTACCGGTCAAAATCAATTGCGTGGTTCGGCGGGGAGTTAATCAAACCGAGATTTTGCCGCTGGCTCATTTTTGCCGCGAGGAAGGATACACCTTGCGCTTTATCGAATATATGGACGTAGGAAATCACATTTCTTGGGATCCCTCCTCGGTGGTGTCGGCTCGGGAGATCCAGAAGATCATGGCCGATGCTTTCGCTTTTGCTCCCCTTGACCCTCTCGTCACCGGCGAAGTGGCCCGCCGCTACCGCTACCTTGATGGGGCGGGCGAGATCGGTTTTATTACGGCGATTAGTCAACCTTTTTGCCGGGACTGTAATCGGGCACGGTTGACTGCTGACGGGAAGCTAATGACCTGTCTCTTCGCCACCGGAGGAACCGACCTGCGGGCCCGACTGCGGGGAGGCTCAAGTGATGCTGGGTTAGCTGATTTTCTGCGGGGTGTCTGGGGAGAACGAGGTGATCGTTATTCCGAATTGCGAGCTGAGGCCGCAGGGGAGCAACTCTCTCCCAAGGTTGAGATGTCCTATGTCGGGGGGTAAATCTGGGCTTGAGCCGCGAGATAGCAGGCTTATAAAGGCCTCATGGTAAAGAAAACAACGCAGGTCTTCCTCTTGGTTCTAATCATGGCGGTGGGAGGACGCGCCGAAGAAGTCATCCCGGCAGAGGCGGTGACAGACCAAGCCCCAGAGCAGACAATTCCTGTCCTTGATGCCAAGGATGTGGCGGCCCTAGAAATGCAGGTCGGCAACCCCGTGGTGGTCGAAGGAGTGATTGAGGGAGTGGGTAGTACCGGCGACGGGGGCATCACCTTTCTTAATTTCGGGGCCAACCGCAAAGGCTTTGTCGCGGTGGTCTTCCAAGCTGCCTACGCAAATTTTCCGGAGGGACTCGATAGCTACGCTCAACAGAAAGTCCGGGTGCATGGTACTCTGGAGAGTTACCGCGATCGGCAAATCCAGATCAAAGTCGTTACGGCGGACCAACTCGAGATAATGGAAAACTTGGAGCCGGCTCCGACGCAGCCTTAAACTTCTGCGCGATTTACGAGGAGCCGTTCGACGTATTTTGAGAGGATATCGAATTCGAGATTAACCGAATCGCCAATCTCTAGGTCTCCTAGATTGGTGTTTTCCAAGGTGTGGGGGATGACCCACACGGAAAACTTTTCTTCGTCGACCGCCGCCACGGTAAGGCTGACTCCATTGATGGCGACCGAACCTTTGTAGGCAAGGTACCGGGCAAATTCTCCCGAGAGGGCCAGATCGAGGCGCAAATCGGATCCGAGTTCTTCCAAGTCGATTACCTTGGTCGTGTCATCGACATGCCCCTGCACAAAATGGCCGCCCAGTCGCCCGTCGACTCTTAGGGCCCTTTCTAGGTTGACGGGGCTGCCCGGTTTAAGCTGGCCTAGATTAGTTCGTTTGAGGCTCTCCTCCAGCAAGTCGAACATGAGTTGCTCTTCCCGATGGGCGGTCACGGTGAGACAACAGCCATTAACGGCCACACTTTCACCGGTGCGCACCCGTGGGGCGGTCCGGGGTGCCTTGAGGAGCAATTGCACGGTTTGTTCGGTCCGCCGCAGCCAACCAACTTCTCCTACTTCGCGAACCAGTCCGGTAAACATATGGCAGACACCATACACTTGTCAGGTTGGCACGCTACGAAAAATGACAGAAGAAAGGAAACGCGGTAGCAAAAGATTTTCGCTTGTTCCTTAGGAAGCGGTGCCGGACCATAAAAACTCCTAGGAAAAGCCCCTTCCTCAGCTTCTTATTGTGATGATATCCTTATTCTTTTTTTACCGATCGTCCCGCTGGCCTCTCGTCTTTCTCGTAGCCGCAATCCTACCGGCTTGCACTACCGTTTCGCCGGAGGATGAGCAGGTTACTACCGTTTCGGTCCAAGCGACCGCTTACTCCAGTGGACCCAAATGCAATGGTGCTTGGGCGAACCTTAATGCGGTGGGGGGCAGCCTCAAGTCGGGAGAGGTCAATAGTGCGGCTGCCGACTGGTCGCGCTTTCCCCTCGGGACCAAGTTCCGGGTGAAAGAAACAGGCAAGCTCTACATGGTCGATGATTATGGCTCGGCCATGGTCGGCAAAGACAAAGTCGACCTCTTCATGACCAACTACCGCGATGTCCGGCGCTGGGGGGTAAAGGACGTCACTCTTGAGATTGTCGAGTGGGGGTGCCATGAAGAGAGCCTGACGGTGCTCAAGCCGCGCTGGCGCAGTCGCCACGTCAAGGTCATGATCAAGCAGTTAGAAGAAAAACTCAGTCAGCCCGGTACCCGCGTTTCTGCGGGTTGAGGGAGGCTTTTCTTCGGCAGCTTTATTCTCTAGCTGGCGGTCTCCTCCAGTGGCGTGGAGCAGGTGCAGAAGAGGTGACGATCACCGTAGACATTGTCGACCCGCCGCACCGAAGGCCAAAACTTATTAGTCTTTAGCCAAGGCAAAGGAAAGGCCGCCATCTCGCGCGGATAAGGGTGGGTCCAGTCATCCTTGATGACACACTCGGCGGTGTGGGGGGCGTTCTTCAGAGGATTGTCTTTCGGGTCAAGACGTCCTTCTTCGATTGCGGTGAGTTCGCCGTGGATCGCCACCATGGCATCGCAGAAGCGGTCTAATTCATCGAGGGCCTCGCTTTCGGTCGGTTCGATCATGAGGGTTCCAATCACCGGCCAGCTCATGGTCGGGGCATGGAATCCGTAGTCGATCAGCCGTTTGGCCACGTCTTCGACCTCCACTCCGGCACGAGCTTTCCAAGCCCGTAGGTCGAGGATGCATTCGTGGGCGACAAAGCCCCTCTGGCCTTTGTAGAGAATGGGGAAATAGGGTTCGAGGCGCTTGGCCATGTAGTTGGCATTGAGGATGGCCATCTTAGTCGCGTGGATCAGCCCATCGGGCCCCATCATGCGGATGTACATCCAGGAAATAGGCAAGATGCTGGCGCTGCCCCAGGGGGCTTGAGAGACCTCTCCAATGGCCTCGCTTCCACCGGTTGGAACGATGCTGTGCGTGGGTAAAAACGGAGCGAGATGCGCCGCCACTCCAATCGGTCCCATCCCCGGTCCGCCTCCGCCATGGGGGATGCAGAAGGTTTTGTGGAGGTTGAGGTGGCAGACATCTGCCCCGATGTCGCCGGGGCGGCAGAGGCCCACTTGGGCGTTGAGGTTGGCTCCGTCCATGTAGACTTGACCTCCGGCGGCGTGGACCATTTCGCAGATCTCCCTCACGCTCTCCTCGAAAACACCATGAGTCGATGGGTAGGTCACCATGAGGGCGGCAAGGTCTTCCCCGTGCTTTTCGATTTTCTCTCGGAGGTCGACCAAATCGACGTTGCCTTGGTCATCACAGGCCACCGGAACAATGGTCATCCCTGCCATGACGGCACTGGCTGGATTGGTCCCGTGGGCGGAGGTGGGGATGAGGCAGACATGCC
>CAXMPH010000022.1:0-10489 GCA_964195055.1 uncultured Chthoniobacterales bacterium
TTCCACGGCGGAGTCTGGCAGCTCTGCCGCCGTTTCCACCGCAGTGTTGATTGGGTTGGAGACCAGAGCCGCCACGAGGCGTCCACTCAGATCCTCGATCGGTGCCTCCGGGGTGCCGCGCACTCGCACCGTCGTCCAGAGATAGCCGTTATTTTCCTTGCGGAAAAGGATGGGGACAAAGGCAGTCAGCCAAGGCCTCCCCTCTTGGCTTACCCCCAACTGCAAATTAGCCTTGAGGCGGTCTGGGGCGAATTCTCCGGCTCCATGAATAACGATGCCTTGGGGTGAGAGCGCCTTTAGGTTGGAGAAGCCCACGGTTCCATCGGGCTGACGTACAAAATCAAATCTCAGGATATCCCATGGCAGATTGTCCCAGTTTTCGCCGGCAAAGAGGCTAGCCATGGTGACAAATTGCGGCACCGTCTTGCTTACCCCGCCAGTGATTTTCATCCGTCCCTCAACTTGGCCATTCCTGAGGACGGCATCACCACTGGCCCGTCCCTCGAAATGGGCGGCGGCGCCGACTGGTAACCAACTGGAAAAGTCAAAGTCCTGCCAAGAAAATTCGCCTTCCCAGGTGCCGTCTTCTTGGAGAGCCGAACCCGCTAAAATTCCAGTTGTTTCATCACCTAGGGCAAAGTTGCCGATGCTTAGTACCCCGCCATCTTTTTTGACAGAGAGGCGATTGAGTGGCAACGGATCATGTCCGAAAATTTCTAGGATCCCCCCCCGACCTGAATAGGACCAAAGGCCGTTTTCCTGAGTTATCTTCGAGGACACGCCTTGCAGTCGCCAAGTGTCCTTACCTTCCGGTTGGAAAGTCAGATTTTCGACTACGAGATTTATTTGAGGAAATTCTGAGTTAAGCGCTTTTGGGGAGACGGGCTGCCGCCAGACTATCACGACTTCTTTGGCTTTGATTTGCCATGACCGAGGTGTTCCTCCGAGGAAGTCCCGCCAGGAAAGGGGCAGTTGTACCCCCGTGGCTTCAAGTCGGCCCAGCGAGAGATTTTTATCGGTTACCCGGCAGCGAGCGACCTCGACCTGACCGTTTTCCCAGCAAACGTGCTCGAGCTGAACCTCGGCCTCAAGGTTGGTCGAGAGGATGGATTGCAGCCTTTGCTTCAGGACCAAGTTGAGTAAAGGCTCTCGGACTAAAAATAGGATAATTCCGAGAACCGCCAGCGCGATCAAGAGAGTGAACAAGATGTGCCCGATCTTCATTTTGGCACTTAAACACCGTCTTCTGTCGTTGACCAGACCGACCAAGTTCTTTTCTGCTAGGCAAGGCATCAAGTTGGCGATCTAGTTAGATTCTATGCAGGTCCCTCTTTTCCGCCCCTGTGCTCTCTTTGCCGTGGCTCTAGTTCTCGCTGGTTGCCCCAAGCGGGAGAAGCCGGTGCCCCCGCAAATAGTCGTTTCGGTTGCGCCGCCGATGATAAAAAAAGTTCCGGTTATTCGTGAGTGGGTCGGT
Organism: uncultured Chthoniobacterales bacterium; assembly: GCA_964195055.1. GTDB lineage: Bacteria > Verrucomicrobiota > Verrucomicrobiia > Chthoniobacterales > JACTMZ01 > JACTMZ01. Next base: position 1,475 of record CAXMPH010000022.1, read on the forward strand.
ATTCTCAATGGTCTGATCAATGCCAATATCGTGGCGCAGGTGAGCGGTTATCTTATCTCACAGAACTATGAGAACGGATCGTTGGTCAAAAAAGGGCAGCTTCTTTTTCAACTTGATCAGAGGCCCTTTAAGGCTGCCCTCGACCAGGCTCAGGGTAAGCTGGAGCAGGCGCAAGCTGCCCTGACTCGAGATGAGTCCAATGCCAAGCGCGCCGTCGACTTGCTCTCCAAGAATGTCATTAGTCGTGAGCAGTATGATGATGAAATTCAGACCTTCGAAGCCAGTAAGGCGGCCACAGCGGCGGCGGCGGCGGCGGTCGAACAATCCCGGCTTAACCTCGAATTTACCAGTATCACTTCTCCGATCGATGGCTTAGCCGGCATCAATATTGCCCAGGAGGGAGATTTGATAGGTCCCACCACGGGATTGTTGACCAGCGTGACCATGGTCAACCCGATCAAGGCCAATTTTTTTATCAGCGAAAACGAATACCTTCGCCATATCCAACCCTACCTCGGCGACCCCGACGAACTGGAAGAGGATAGGGAAGAGGGAAGCTTCCGTCTGCAAATCCTGCTGGGAGCCGATACTGTCTTCCCTCATCCGGGCAAGCTGATTGCGATTAATAATGTGGTAGCTAAGGACACCGGTGCTATCGAAATCGAGGCCCAATTCCCTAATCCAGGGAATCTTCTGCGCGCTGGCCAGTTCGCCCGCATTCGTGGGGTGATTCGTTGGATTGATGGGGCCGTGCTGATCCCCCAGCGAGCGCTCAACAACTTACAGGGTAAATTTCAGATCGCGGTCATTGGCTCAGATGGCAAGGTTGATTTGCGAATTGTCCAGACTGGTCCAACCTATGCCTCCATGCAGGTTGTCACCAAAGGACTTAAGGCGGGCGAGCAGGTGGTGATCGAGGGGATGCAAAGACTGCGACAGGGAATGGTGGTTAAAACCACCCCTTGGAAGGCTCCTCCGGGATTCAAAACTGCCCCGAATCTGCCGGTTCCGCAGCCGTGGGTCAGCGATGAAGACTTCAAACCCATCCCTCCCAACGCCGCCCTTCAGGGGGAGGTTTCATTAGAACCGGCGGAGGAAGCAGCTCCAACGCCCACTCCATCTCTCGGCCCCGTTTCGCCCGCTTCCCCTTCGACTTCATCCTGACGAGGTAGCTTCTCTCCACCGTGTCGCAGTTTTTCATCAACCGTCCCATTGTGGCGATGGTCATCGCCATCATCACGGTCATTATCGGCCTTGTTTCGATGGCGCGTTTGCCGGTCGCTCAGTATCCCAATATTGTTCCTCCACAAATTCAAGTCAGTGCCACCTATGTGGGAGCTGATGCCCTAACGGTCGAGCAATCTGTCGCCACCCCAATCGAACAGCAGGTCAACGGGGTAGAGGGGATGGAGTACATGTACTCGGTCAACGCCAGCACCGGCGCCATGACCCTCAATGTTTTCTTCGGCGTCGATACCGAGCCAACGACAGACCAGATTTTGACTCAGATGCGGCAGGGGCAGGCCAACTCGCAGCTCCCTTCGCCGGTGGTGCAATTTGGGACGACGGTGCAGCAGAGCACCTCAGCCCCGATGATGCTCTTCTCCGTATATTCTCCGGACCAAACCTTTGATTCCGTCTTTCTCGCTAACTACGCCTACATCAACCTGAATAATGAGTTGTCCCGGTTGCCGGGGATATCCAATGTTAATATCTTCGGGGCGGGGCAGTATGCCATGCGCATCTGGGTTACCCCGGACCGTCTGGCCATGCTGGATGTGACAACGGACGAGATTATCTCCGCCATTCAGGAGCAGAATCGGGTTAATCCTATCGGTAAGGTGGGGGCTCTCCCTATCCCGGCAGGTCAGGAGTTTACCTATTCCGTTCGAGGAAAAGGTTATCTCACGACAGTTGAGGAATTTGGAGACATCGTAGTCCGAGCCAATTCGAACGGTTCAATTTTGAGGTTGCGGGATGTGGCGCGGATTGAATTGGGAGCCCAAAATTATAACGTGGAAGGTTTTTTCCAGGGCAAACCTTCGGCGGTGTTGGCCCTCTACCAACTGCCAGGCACAAATGCTCTCGACGCCGCCGAATCCGCGCAAAAACTAATGGCTCAGCTCGCAGAAAACTTTCCTCCTGGGATGGAATATGCCGAGTCGCTCAATACCACCAATGCGGTTACCGCTGGGATTGAAGAAATCCTTAAGACCCTCTTCGAGGCTCTTCTTCTCGTCATTATTGTTGTTTTTATTTTTCTCCAAGGCTGGCGGGCCACTTTGATCCCCTTGCTGGCGGTTCCGGTTTCCTTGATCGGAACTTTTGCCTTTTTCCCTCTTTTGGGATTTTCCATTAACACCCTTTCGCTCTTTGGCTTGGTTTTGGCCATCGGTCTAGTGGTCGATGATGCCATTGTCGTGGTCGAGGCCGTCGAGCGCCACATTGAGGCAGGACTGTCCCCCCGTGAGGCTAGCTTGCAGGCCATGCGAGAAGTGAGTGCCCCCGTGGTGGCCATTGCTTTGGTGCTGTCCTCTGTCTTTATTCCGACCATTTTTATCCCTGGCATCACCGGAAGTCTCTATCAGCAATTTGCCGTGACCATTGCTATCTCGGTTTGTCTTTCGGCCTTCAATGCCCTGACCCTCAGCCCAGCCATCGCCGCTCTTATTCTCCGTCCCAAAGGGAATTCGCCTGGTCCGCTAGGAGGGTTTTATTCTTGGTTCAATAAGTTGTTTGGGCGCATCACCAATGGGTATGTCGGTATTTGTGGGGCGGCTATTCGTAAATCGGCCCTCAGCTTTGGCTTTCTCGCACTGATGGCGGTGGCGGCTTTCTTCATCAGTGGGCGTATTCCGACCTCCTTTCTACCAGAGGAGGATCAGGGGTATTTTTATGTCACCTTGCAGCTTCCAGTCGCGTCGTCGATGGAGCGCACCAAGGCCACCAGCATGGAAATCACCAAGATTCTCATGGCTACTCCGGGGGTGAGGTACGTCACCAATGCGGTCGGATTCAACCTCCTCAGCTCGGTGCAAACAACCTACAATTCTCAATTTTTTGTCACCCTCGAACCATGGGGTGAGCGCACTTCACCGCAGACCCAGTACCGAACTATTCTGCAGACGGTCAATTCCAAGCTCTCAGCGCTTTCCTCCGGGGTGGCCTTTGCCTTTTCTCCGCCGGCTATTCCAGGGGTCGGCTCTTCCGGGGGGGTTAACTTTATCCTGCAGGACAGATCGGGAGGTACGGTTGAGTTTTTGGCGGAAAATACCAAAACCTTCCTTGAGGCCGCCGGTCGACGTCCGGAGTTGGAGAGAGTTACGACAACCCTGCTGCCTTCTGTTCCCCAGCTCAAGTTGGAGATCGATCGAGACAAGGCTCTCGTGCAAGGGGTCGACGTGGCCAATGCCTATGGTGCTTTACGCGCCTTTCTCGGAGGATCGATGGTGAATTATTTCAACCGCTTCGGGATGCAGTGGCAGGTTTACATTCAGGCGGAGGGAGCCTACCGCACAACTATTGACAAGGTGGGGCAGTTTTACGTGCGCAACCGGAGTGGAGGTACCGTCCCTCTTTCCGGTATCACCCGGACCCAGCAGACTTATGGGCCAGAGTTCACCATGCGCTTCAACATGTACCGTTCCTCCCAGATCAATGCCATGGCCGCTAATGGTTACAGCTCAGCTCAGGCCATGAGTGCTCTGGAAGAGGTCTTCCACCAAACCATGCCGAATGAGATGGGTTACTCCTATCTCGGAATGTCCTTCCAAGAGCAAAAAGCGGCCCAAGGGGTTTCACCTACAGTAATCTTTGCCCTGGCTCTCACTTTCGTCTTTCTTATTCTGGCGGCCCAGTACGAGAGTTGGTCACTTCCTTTCAGTGTCCTGCTTGGCACTCCCATTGCGGTGTTTGGGGCCTTCCTTGCCCTGTGGGCGCGGGGGATGGAAAATAATATCTATGCTCAGATAGGCCTGATCATGCTGATCGGCTTGGCCGCCAAGAACGCCATCCTCATTGTCGAGTTCTGTAAGTACGAATACGAGGGAGGTAAGACTTTGTACGATGCCGCCTTGGCTGGGGCTCGGGTACGACTGCGTCCAATTTTGATGACGGCCTTTGCCTTTATTCTCGGCTGCCTTCCTCTCTGGACCGCAACCGGCTCAGGCGCCATTTCCCGTCAGACGATGGGTACAGCGGTAATCGGCGGGATGAGCGCAGCCACGATTTTCGCCATCTTTATCATTCCGGTGCTCTTTTGCGTCGTCGAAAAATGTGCTGGTCCGAAATCGGTGGACGGTCGCATCGCCGTAGATAAATCTGAGAAGTGAGGAAGGGATCTGCTTTACCCGACGGACTCTCTTGGTCACCCGCCACCTAGATAAACCGAAGAGAGGACTTGGCTGGGGCCTATCCTCCATGGCTCTTTCAGGGAATAGTCGTGGCCTCGGATTAAAAACTTTTGGATGTGCCCTCTGGGAGATCTTCCTCTTCGAGTTGCATCATTCTGCGAGCCCCACGCTCGCCTAACCAGGCCCCAAACCGGATCCAGCCGGAGCCCTGTGCCGCTTCGGCAATCCGGTGTAGTTCGTTCTTATCTTCCTCCGTTTTGGCCAAAGTTTCTCGGGTTCGCTGCAGCGCTTGGGCGTAAGCCACCATGTCGAGGGTGTCGGAGCCTTTAATGAGAGTGCTCAAATACGCTGGGGTCGTCTGAGCGTCACGGGAACGGAGGATTTCCTTAGCGGCGTCCCAGCTCTCATCTGCGGTGGCGTTGGAAGCGAGGCGAAGAATGACTTGCTGAAAGATATCTTCGCGAAGACCGGAAAGATTGTTCCAGGCGGCGCGGTGAAACGCCGTCAGATTACGTCGGTTCTTCGGCGAGGCCTGCATTTTTACCTGGAGTCCGGCGAGTAAAGCCAAATGGGTCTCAAGTTGTTCCGCCACGGCCGTGGTAGTTAGCTCGACTGCCACTGGTGGGGGATAATGGAGGAGCAATGGATCCTGCAGAACAAAGAGACATTCTTGTAACCCCGCGATGGTGACTGCGGCATAGCTCAAATTCTTGGCCTTTTCGGGCAGAGGGTTGAGGGTGAGATGTTCGCGGTCAGCAAAAATGTTGGAGATGGTCGCAGCGAAATTGCCCTGTCCGAGCCACTCGGACAGACTCACTCCCGAATCTCCCCCGGCCCAGAGGCGTTCGAGGTGAGTTACCCGAGGGTCATTTTCTGGCAAAGGTACACCCTTTCCATTAACGGCCTGTAGCCTGGTCAAAACCATGGCGGGGGCCAACTTGCCCTCGCTAGGTAGGAGCGTTTCTAAGCACCGTTGAATGCGTTCGGGGGCGTAGCGGCTCCCCGCTTCGAGAAAACCGAGAAAAGAATAACTATCAAGATGCTTTACCGCAGAATTAATGGCGATCGCTTTGGGGCTCCGTGGCACCGTCAGTACCTCCATATTTAGTTCCGGCATGGCGTCTTGGAGAGACTCGGCCTTAGGGACACTGCCATCGTTGAGAAGGAGGACCAGATTAGGTGGTCGCGTTTGTGCCGCCAGCGAGGCCAAGGCTTCGCTAAGGCCTGGCAGAGGGGGAAACAAGGGAACGATCACGGCCACGCTTTCGTTCGCAAATGGGATCTTGGCTGCTTGGTTGATTTTTTCTGACTCCACCATGGGCTTTCATTCGTAACGGATGTGCAGTTACAATTCCACCTGTATTACGTTATGAGCTACCCAAAATTCCCATCGTTCAGCTTGAGCCGTCTGCTCAAGAGCACTTTCAATCCCAAACCTGGCCAGAGGGTGACCGTCTTAATCGACTTAAAGAATCCCCGAGACATCGAAAACTTTGAATTCCTTAAAGATGAAAGTCTGACGGTACAACACAAGGCCTATGACGTTTTTTATCAGGGCTTGAAAAAAGGCGTCCTTGAGGAATTAGGGCTCACCGGTGGCGAGATCTTCGCCTATGAGCTAACTGGCGGGAGTAACTTAGACTTACCCGACGAGGCCTTCACTCCAGAGGGGCTTCAAGTCAGCTTCGAGAAGGATATTTACCCCAATTACGACCTCATTCTCTGCGTTTCCAGTTACTCCGCCACCGCGCCTCTGACTGCTTCAGCGAAGAAGCATGGTTTCCGTGGTGCGACCCTCCACGGGGTTAATGACATCATCTTGGGTTCCGGACTGGCTGTTGACTACGATGATGTAAGTGTCGAAGCAGAAAAGCTTCGTCAAGGAATGACCCGGGCCGATTGGATCGAACTCGACTTTCATCTCGGAGAAAGCAAGCACACCCTCAAGCTCGACTTAGGCCAGCAGGAAGCGCAAAAAAGCCACGGCCTCTGCCGAGGCGATGAGCCCGATGTGGCCAATCTCCCCGCCGGTGAAATCTATTATGTTCCAGTGGGTGCCGAGGGGGAGTTCCCCATGAAATATGAGGATGGAACACTCGGCCTCATGCATGTGTCTGGTGGTAGAATTTGCCAAGCGACTCTGATTAAGGGAGATAGCTCCACCATCGAGGCCCATAATCACAAGCTCCAAAGCGATCCGGTGACAGGTGAACTTGGTGAACTTGGTTTTGGCACTCAGGTGCTTCCTGTCTCCGGGCGAGATATCCAAGATGAGAAGATTCGAGGAACTTTCCACATTGCCACGGGCCGGAGTGACCACCTCGGCGGCAGCCTCACTCCCGATCGCTTCGCCAACAAAATGAACGCCACCCATGATGATATTCTATTTTCGCCGGAGAAAACTCCCGAGATAACCGGGTCGGAGGTTCGGATGAGCCGCGATGGTAAGCTGGAGATTTTGTTGAAGAACTTCCATCCCTCCACTTACATGGAAGGCTTGCTCAAGTAGCGGGAGCTGTTTTGCCGATGGCAAACAATTTGTACGAAAGCGATCGGCTTGTCCGAGAGTACCTCCTCTTTCACTATGGTGAAGAGGAGGACATTCTCCCTTATTCCTTCGGTCCCAGCAATGCTCTCAATTTTGCTCGCCGATGTGTCAAAGAATTGCTCAACCCTGTCGTCCTCGGACGCGATACCCGGGCCCTTGATGTTGGCTGTGCCGTTGGCCGATCCTCCTTTGAGTTAGCTGGATATTGTCGAGAGGTTATTGGCCTCGATTACTCGGCGGCATTCATCGCTGCCGCGGAGAAACTGCGGTGTCAAGGCAGTGTCGAATACCTTCACACTGTAGAAGGAAACCGTACAACGACCGCGGTCGCTCGGTTGCCGGAGGAGGTCAATGCCTCAAGGGTGACCTTCGCCGTGGGTGATGCCGTGGATTTACCCGATCACCTTGGCGCCTTCGATGTTGTTTTGGCGGCCAACCTTTTGTGCCGCTTACCTGACCCAAGTGTCTTTCTCGCCCGACTGCCTTCTTTAGTTAAACCGGGCGGCCAGCTGCTCTTAACTACTCCCTTCACTTGGCTCGAGGAATTCACCCCCAAGGAGAAATGGATTGGGGGATGCCAAGGTACTTCGAGTGCGGATGCTTTGAAAAAGTTACTTGAACCAAACTTTACCCTTCGCTTGGCCAAAGATATTCCCTTCCTCATTCGGGAGCACTCCCGCAAGTTCCAGTGGAGCGTTGCTTGGGGAACCCGCTGGGTAAGAAAGTAAAAGCGACATCTCACTTTAGAGTTTTTCGCCTTCCTCCTCTTCTTCGTCGGCGCCTTCGAGCAAGGCTGGGGTCGGAGCCGTTGTTTTAGCTCCGAGTTTCCGTAATTTTTCTGTCTGCCTGAGCAAGTTGCCGCGGCCGTCTCTTAGCTTGTTTATGGCAGCGTCATAGCTCTCTTGAGTTTGGCGGATACGTTGACCGATATTTTCCAAGTCGCGGCAAAACAAAGCAAACTTATCGTAGAGTTTCCCTCCCTGCTCGGCGATCTGTCGGGCGAACCGGTTCTGGCGGTCCTGCTGCCAGAGTTGGGCGACCAAGCGGGCGGTGGCGATGACGTTGGGGGCAGTGACTAGTACAATATTCTTCTCCAGCGCTTCCCCAACCAAGTCGGGTGCGGTCTCGAGGGCGGCGTGCAAAGCGGGCTCAATCGGCACGAAAAGAAGGACAAAGTCTGGCGATTGGACCTCGGGGAGGTCGGAGTAGTTCTTAGTTGCCAGTTGGTTGATATGTCGGCGCAACGACTCGGCATGCTCTTTCGCTGCCACCTTCCGTTCCTCCTCGTTCTCGGTACTGCACTGGCGCTCATAGGCATTGAGAGAGACTTTTGCGTCGATGATTAACTGCCGTCCTTCCGGGAGATCGAGGATGACGTCCGGCTGAAGGCGGTGGCCTTCCGCCGAAGTGTGGGAGACTTGGGTGTGGAAGTTCTGGCCTTTGATCAGTCCTGCTTTTTCTAAAACAGACTCGAGGATCATCTCGCCCCAGTCCCCTCGTGTTTTTGACTGTCCCTTGAGGGCGCGGGTTAGATTACTAGCTTCCCGCGAAACAGTTTGGTTGAGCTCGCTCAACCGGCGCACCTCCTCGGTCAGGGCGAACCGTGCCGCGTTTTCTTTCCCGTAGGCATCCTGAACTTGGGTCCGAAATTCTTTTAACCGCTCGGCCAAGGGCCCGAGTAAATTTTGTAATTGGATCCGGTTCTGCTCCGTAAAACGCTTGGATTTGTCCTCCAGAATATCCGATGCCAGATTTTCGATTTCGGCCTTGAGCACGGATCGGTTTTCTTCCAACCCGACTGTCTTCTGCCTCTCCGTTGCCACTTCGGAGGTGAAGACCTGGACTTGTTCGAGTAACTGCCGTCGCTCTTCTTCCAAGTTTTGCACTTGGCGACTGAGTTCATCTGCCCGCATCCGCGCCGCCGCCGTCTCGCTAGCGGCCCGGAGGGCCCTGAGTTGGGCGAATAAAAACCCGACCAAACCGCCGAAGAATAGCGTCCCAAGGGTCCACCAGAGATGATCAGGCATCCTCAATCTCTACCATCTCTGCCCGTGATGGTCTACGACCACCGTATGATGAGGGGGCTATTAATCCCAGAGGGAGGTATAGGCCTCC
>CAXMPH010000022.1:10499-10781 GCA_964195055.1 uncultured Chthoniobacterales bacterium
GTCGATTCGGTATCGGGAATGATTTCGACGAGGCGGGGACCCTCGAGAGGAAAGTCATCCTCTGGTGATCGGACCAATTCGTAATCCCAGCCGAACATTTCAGCCCAACCCCGCAGGTGGATCTGGTGCGAGTTGAGGAACACCCTCTCCTTGAACATATTTTGGAAAATTTGGCCCCCTCCATTGTTGATCACTACCACGGTGATGTCGTGATTTTTTAGTTGGTCGGCTGGCCACAAGCCGACGAGATCGTAGAGGGCCGAAAGATCTCCCAGCCCCGCC
>CAXMPH010000023.1:0-7950 GCA_964195055.1 uncultured Chthoniobacterales bacterium
TGTACCTTCTCGATGCAGTTTTCTTGTCCCTTGTGACAATTTCTATTTCATCGGTGAGGATGATGCGAATGTGACTGGTGCGCTTGCGAATAGGTCCGGCACTACCCCGTGCTTTGGGGACAAAACGATTGAGAGTGGGGCCTTCCCCCACGACTGCTTCACGGACAACCAGCAACTCACTGCGTGACTGGTGATTGTTTTCAGCGTTGGCCACGGCGCTTTTCAGCGTCTTCGCCACAAGCACGGCCGCCTTCTTAGGAGTGAAAGCAAGCAGATCAAGAGCCCGTTGGACCGAGAGCCCCTGAATCTCCCGCGTGACTTCGCGCACTTTAAAAGGCGAGATGCGGGCGTATCGATAAATCGATTTGGTTTCCATGATTTTAGTTTTTGTAAATTTGAATTTTAACGTCGAGCGTCCACCCGGAGGCGGTCGCCCGTTTGAATGGGACTTTCTTCAGACACGAGATTTTGAACAACGGCGCCACTGATGCGATCGCGCACGTCAATGACTTTGACTTCCCCGATGCGACGATTGGCACGCCATACTTGAAAAGGCATCCCCACGCGCACTCCGACTTGTCTCCCGATATTAGCCACCACAAGAGCGAATTCAGGTTTGACCTCAACAATTGTAGCGTCCGTGAGAGTTGGGCCACCCGAGGGCGGTTCCAACTCAGCGGAACTTCCTAAACTAAGCAATCGATCAGCTGCACGCAACTCTGTTTCGAGAGCAGCCCGTGCTTTTGCTTGAGCGGTACGATTGGACTGGACTGATTTGAGCAAGGATACTGCCTCGGCTTGAGCGCCCGTATCCGAACTGTCTTGCGCCTTGGCTTGCAACCCTCGGACAAAGGCTTCTTTTTCACCACTGTCGTCAAGTTCCATGCTTTGGAGAAAAATTTGCACGCCCTCGGTTAAACCGAGCAGGCGTTCGAGCAAAAGCACACTCTCTTTTTTGGAGCGGGTCATTTCGCTGATGGTGGAAAGAAGGCGCTCCTCCAATTCACCGCCATTGTCGCGTCCTGGTCCCAAAGCATCGAATCTTGCTTGAAGGTCATTAGCTTGACGCTTGAAGACTTCAGCTTCGCTGTTAGCTAAGGCGAGGCTCTCCGTAAGGTTACGGATAGCTTCCCGAGCTAATAATAATTGTTCCTGAAGACGCCCCACAAGGGAAGCGTCTTCCGAATCTCTGTCTGTCAAAGAACTGCTGTCCTGAGCGGTGACCAGTCCGGCGAGGGTGACGAAAAGACACCCGGCCAGGACAAGCCTGCCGATCCAAGACATACCTATTTTGTCACTTTCGCCGTGTGCGAACCGTGTTTCTTAAAGATCCGCGTGGGCGAGAACTCGCCGAGCTTGTGCCCGACCATATTCTCAGTGACAAAAACTGAATTAAAAATTTTCCCGTTGTGAACTAAAAAGGTGTGCCCGACAAAGTCAGGGGTAACCATAGAACGACGCGACCAAGTTTTGATCGGTTTTTTAGAACCACTTTCGTTGAGGCGGTCGATCTTTACGAGCAGGTGAGCCTCGACGAATGGACCTTTTTTGAGCGATCTGGCCATGACTTATTTCTTTTTCTTGCGGCGCTCAACAATAAAGCGATCCGAGGGTTTGTTTTTCTTACGGGTCTTAAATCCTTTGGCTAGCTGGCCCCACGGGCTCACTGGATGCTGGCGTCCACCGCCACCTTTGCTTTTGCCATTACCACCGCCATTGGGGTGATCGACTGGGTTCATCGCCATGCCGCGGACGGTGGGCCGAACCCCAAGCCAACGAGAACGACCGGCTTTACCGCTGACCACATTCATGTGCTCGGAGTTACCGACCTGCCCCATCGTGGCATAGCACTTGCCGTTGAGCTTGCGGATTTCACCAGAGGGCATTTTGACTAAGGCGTAAACCGTTTCAAAGTTGCTCAGCACCGCTTGCTGTCCGGCACTGCGGGCGATTTGTCCCCCACGTCCAGGAGTAAGTTCGATATTATGGATGACTGAACCTGGAGGAATATTAGCCAAGGGCAGAGAGTTACCCAGCTGGGGACCCGCCTCGGGACCGGAGACAACTTGCATGCCTGCCTTGAGACCATCTGGGGCTAGAATGTAGGCTTTCTCCCCGTCTGGGTACTGGAGGAGAGCGATACGAGCTGTACGATTGGGATCGTACTCGATGGCGACAACCTCGGCGGTGATGCCGTGTTTGCGTCGCTTGAAGTCAATCAAGCGCAGCTTGCGCTTGTGACCACCACCGATGTGGCGACAAGTGATGCGCCCTTGGTTATTGCGACCACCGGTACGGTTACGGGTGCTGAGCAGACTTTTCTCTGGCTTTTTGTTCTTGGTGATCTCGTCAAACGACGGAAGAGCCTTGAACCGGGAAGCCGGAGTGAGTGGGCGAAAAGTTTTGAGTGCCATGACAAATAAACAGTTAGACGATGTCCAGTTTCTCGCCCTCTTTCAGCGTGACGATGGCTTTCTTCCAATGGGGTCGGCGTCCGAAGTCAGCACGACGTTCGCGCTTTTTCTTGCCGGCATAGTTGGCGGTGTTAACCGAGATGACTTTTTTCTGGAAAAGATTCTCAATGGCCCACTTGATTTCAAGTTTGTTGGCAGCGGGATTAACCTCAAAGACATACTTGTTGCCTTTTTCGGTAAGAAGGGTTGCTTTTTCCGTTAAACGGACGGTGCGGATGATGTCAAAGGGCTCTTTCATGCTGAGGTCCTTTCGGAGATTTTGGCGAGGGCTTCGCCGGTCAAAAGAATCTTATCAAAGGCAAGCAGGTGCTCGGTATTGACGTCACTAGCTGCCATAAGCAAAACATTACCGACATTGCGGGCGGCTCGACAGGTTGTTTCTTCGAAACCTGGAGACACTACCAACACCTTGCGGGCGTCCTTGGCATTGTCTTTAACGTAGGCGATAAATTTGGCTGTCTTACCATCGGGAATCGATGGGGCATCCACTAGGAAAACGTCACCGGCAAGGATACGAGCGCTCAAAGCTTTACGAAGAGCCAGCCTGCGTACCGATTTGGGAGTCTTTTTAGAGTAGTCGCGAGGTTTAGGCCCGAAGACGACTCCGCCGCCCCGCCAGATGACAGAGGACTTGTAGCCAGCGCGAGCCCGTCCCGTACCTTTTTGGCGCCAAGGCTTAGCTCCGGAAGCGCTCACTTCAGCCTTGGTCTTGGTGTTGGCAGTCCCGGATCGACGATTGGCCCTGAGGGCGACAATGACGTCGTGGACTGCTTGGGTCCCCTTGCCATTCTCGATAATATCGATATTGGCGGATTTTGCCTCAGCGGCAGTTAAAACTTTGGCGCTCATTTTTTACTTTTTTGAGGATTTTTTCTTGGATGGACGGATCACTACGTAGGTCCCCTTGGCCCCCGGGATGGCGCCACTGATGAGAAGCAGACCGTCTTCTTCGCGGACCTGAACCACCTGCAAATTCTGAACAGTCACTCGCTCGTCACCCATGTGTCCTGGCATTGCCGTGTTCTTCCAGACTTGACCCGGGGTTGAACCAGCGCCGATCGCCCCAGGGCGACGGTGCATGGTTGAACCATGCGAAGCTGGCTGCCCGTGAAAGTTGTGGCGCTTGATCACACCTTGAAAACCCTTACCCTTGGACTGGCCAATGACGTCAACAAACTGACCGACTTCAAAAGAAGTGACGGGCACATCGGCACCGGCCTCAGCTGTCCCATTACGGAACTCTCGGATGAAACGCTTCGGAGTGGCCGAAGTTTTGGCGAAATGGCCCATTTGCGGTTGGGGAACGCGGGAAGGTTTCTGCTCGTCGAAACCAACTTGGACGGCTTGGTAACCGTCTGTCTCTGCGGTTTTCACCTGCAGCACCTTGTTTCCCGCTGCGGCAATAACCGTGACAGGAGTGGCCCGTCCTTTGTCATCATAGACACGGGTCATGCCGATTTTTTTTCCGAGTATTCCTAGGCTCATGTTGCTACTAGATTTGAATGTTGATGTCTACCCCGGCTGGGAGGTTGAGGCGGCGAAGTTCGTCTACCGTTTTGGCCGTAGGTTCGATGATGTCAAGAAGGCGCTTGTGGGTCCGTCTCTCGAACTGATCCATGGACTTTTTATCCACGTGAGGTGAGCGATTGACAGTCCAGCGTTCGATCTTGGTCGGGAGCGGCACCGGGCCGGCTACCGCAGAACCACTGCGTTTGGCTGTCTCGACAATCTCGAGAACCGAGCGGTCGAGCAGCATGTGATCGAAAGCCTTTAGGCGTATACGTATTTTTTGGGCGGCCATGATCGTTATTTCTTTTGGTTATCGAGTACTGCGGCGAGCACTTGGGACGGGACCTGTTCAAAATGTGAAGGTTCCATGGAGTAGGAAGAACGGCCACGAGATAGTGACCGGATGGCCGTGGCGTAGCCGAACATTTCTGCCAGGGGGACTTCGGCAGTGATCGTGCACAGGTTGACTTTGGAATCGATCCCCAGAATTTTTGCGCGCCGCCTGTTGAGATCGCCCATGATGTCACCCTGAAACTCATCTGGAGTGATATTTTCAACTTTCATCACTGGCTCTAAGAGAATCGCCTTAGCCCTGGTGAAGGCATCTTTGAGAGAGAAAATAGCCGCAAGTTTGAAAGCCATTTCGTTGGAGTCCACATCGTGGTAGGAGCCATCGACAATCTCGACGTGGACATCGATGACCGGGTAGCCGCCAACAATACCATTGAGCACGCCTTCCTCGATACCCTTGATGCAAGCAGGAATGTACTCTTTCGGGATCGTTCCTCCGACAATCTTGTTTTCCACGGTGAGGCCCTTGCCTCGCTCGTTGGGTTGGACCTTGATGACGACGTGTCCGTACTGACCTCGGCCACCAGACTGCTTGATCAATTTTCCTTCGCCGTCGGCGGGAGAAAGAATGGTTTCCTTGTAGGCGATCTGAGGCTTACCCGCATTGGCTTCCACTTTGAACTCTCGCATCATCCGATCGCGAATGATCTCAAGGTGAAGTTCACCCATGCCCGCGATGATGGTTTGGCCAGTCTCTTCATGAGTGAAGACACGAAAGGTTGGGTCTTCTTCCGAAAGACGCTGAAGGGCAACCCCCATTTTTTCTTGATCGACTTTCGTTTTGGGCTCGATCGCCATTGAAATAACGGGATCAGGAAAGGAAGGTGGCTCGAGAAGAATTGGGTGATCCTCATCACAGAGAGTGTCTCCAGTGGTGATGTTTTTGATCCCCACAATGGCGGCGATGTCACCAGAGTAGCAGGTGTCGATGTCCTCGCGCTTGTCCGCTTGAATCTGGATCAACCGACTGATCCGCTCGCGCTTACGGGTCCGAGGATTAAAGACATTGTCGCCTTTAGAAAGTTTCCCGGAATAAACACGGAAGAAGACCAGCTTGCCCACAAACGGATCACTCCAGAGTTTGAAGGCTAAGGAAGAGAAATTACCATGATCATCGGAAGGAGCGATAATGGCTGAGAGGTCATCGGGGTCGAGGCCCTTTGCCGACGGAATATCAAGAGGGCCTGGGAGATAATCTATAACCGCATCAACAAGATACTGGACTCCCTTATTCTTGAAGGCGGAACCACCGGCCACCGGAACAAACCGATTCAGGATAGTCTGGCGCCGAATAGCTGCCTTAAGATCCTCCTTCGTAATTGGCTTTTCCTCAAGGAACATCATGCCGATCTCGTCGTCCAGATCTGTCATTTGGGTCACGAGGTCATCGTAAGCCTGACCAACGATTTCGCGGCAGTCCTCTGGTACTTCCTTAATCTCGTAGGTAGAACCTTGGGTACCATCATCGACGTAAATGATCGCCTTGTTGTTGACCACGTCTAGCTGACCCTGCAAGTGATCTTCTTTGCCGAGAGGAATGAGGACAGGCCACACATTGGCGCCTAGTTTGGTCCGCATTGTTTCTACGGCGGCATTGAAGTCGGCCCCTGTGCGATCCATCTTGTTAACAAAGGCAATGCGAGGAACGTTGTACTTACTAGCTTGGCGCCAAACTGTCTCTGATTGTGGCTGAACTCCAGCCACCCCACAAAAGACAGCAATGGCCCCGTCGAGCACTCGGAGGGAGCGCTCTACCTCGGCCGTGAAGTCCACGTGACCTGGGGTATCGATGATGTTGACCCGCATGCTGCTGCCGTCGTAGAGCTTAAAAATATCTGGTTCGACCTTCTGGATCCAAGTGCAAGTGGTAGCTGCCGAAGTGATGGTGATGCCCCGCTCCCGCTCCTGCTCCATCCAATCGGTGACGGTGGTGCCATCGTGGACCTCGCCGATTTTATGAACCATCCCAGTGTAAAAAAGGATGCGTTCGGTCAGGGTGGTCTTGCCTGCGTCAATGTGAGCGCAGATACCGATGTTGCGGGTCCGCTCAAGCGGAAAAGCACGATCAGGCGAATTCGGATTCGCTACGGGATCAGGTATGGAGGCAATGGCAGACATGTAAAAGAGCAGTGGTTGGATTTACCAGCGGAAGTGAGCGAAGGCACGATTGGCTTGAGCCATTTTGTGCATTTCATCACGCTTTTTGATGGCACTTCCTTGACCGGCGGCGGCGTCTTTGAGTTCGGTGGCGAGCGCTTCCTTCATCGGAATGGCCCGACGCTTAGCTGCCAGATTTACCAACCAGCGCATGGCAAGGGCGTACTGACGTTCCGCGGGAACTTCCATGGGAACTTGATAAGTGGAACCGCCAACTCGGCGAGATTTGACCTCGAGACGAGGACGTACATTGTCCAGCGCTTTGGTGAAGATATCAAGAGGGTCTACCGACTCGCTGCCTTCGCGGCTTTTCTCGATTGCGGTGTATACGATTCCTTCGGCAGTGGATTTCTTGCCGTCTCGCATCACCGTGTTGATGAGGCGGGTGACCATGAGACTGCCATAACGGCTATCTCCGAGGACTTTACGAATGGTTGCTCTGCGTCTACGTGCCATGGTGTGAGGAAATCAGGTGTTTATTTCTTGGCGGCTGCCTTGGGGCGTTTGGAACCGTATTTGGAGCGGCCACGACGTCGACCGTCGACCCCGAGAGTATCGAGCGACCCACGAACAATGTGGTAACGCACCCCGGGAAGATCTGTCACCCGACCGCCGCGAACCAGAACGATGGAATGCTCCTGCAAGTTGTGTCCTTCGCCGCCGATGTAGGCGATGACTTCCTGACCATTGGTTAATCGCACCTTGGCCACTTTACGCAAAGCAGAGTTAGGTTTCTTGGGCGTGCGGGTCATTACCTGGACACAGACGCCACGGCGCTGCGGGCAATTGACCAGAGCGGGTGACTTGGATTTTACAGTCACCTTGCGGCGTCCCTTGCGGACAAGTTGGTTAATCGTTGGCATGGATTTAGGAAAATTTGGCCTTTAGACCGGCGAAAATGGAACCTGCACCGAAAATGTTTCTTCGCAGGCCCCCTCCTTCTGAGGGACGGACAGAGTAGCTAGGTGCTAGTTTAGCGCAAGAGATTTTCTGAAATATTTTTACCCAATCGTTTCTTAACCGAGCAAAGAAGAGGTGAAAGGGGTTCTTACCTAGGCATCCCCAGGAAAAACAGGTGATCCCGATGAGCCCTCCCCGACCACGCCAAACTCTCATGACAAGGCCCTGCCTAGCGCCTCAACTACCTCAGAAATTTGTTGATCCGACAATTCCGGGTAGATGGGCAAGGCGAGAGTTTCTCGGGCGGCTTTCTCTGCCTCGGGGAAGTCCCCTTGGGAATACCCCAGCGAGGCAAAGCATTCCTGGAGATGAAGAGGGACAGGATAGTAGACGGCGCAACCGATACCTGCCGCGGTCAAAGACTCCCGCACTTGGTCGCGCTCGGCTAAGCGGACAACGTATTGATGATAGATATGGTGGTTGGTCAGGCCCGACGAAGCGTAGGGCTCATGAGGGAGGGTCAGTCGATCGAGCAGTCCGAGGGCGGCAAACTTACTCC
>CAXMPH010000023.1:7960-10757 GCA_964195055.1 uncultured Chthoniobacterales bacterium
AAAGGTCCGCATTATTTCGCCGGGCGGCGTGCCAATGATCGAGATGAGGCAACTTGGCCTGCAGCACAGTTGCTTGCATGGCATCGAGACGAAAATTTCCCCCAACTTTTTCGTGGTGGTAACGAGCGCCCATCCCATGGTTTCTCATTTTTTTCATCTCAAGGGCCAGCACCTCTTCGCGGCAGGTGGCCATCCCGGCATCGCCAAAAGCTCCCAAGTTTTTCGAGGGGAAAAAACTAAAATAGCTGGCCTCACCTATCGCTCCAGCCCGCCAGTTCTTCCCGGTCGCCGAGGGGTAATCGGCCCCGATGGCCTGCGCCGCATCTTCGACAACCGGAAGATCAAATTTCTTTGCCAGGGCATTGATCCGGTCCATCTCACAGACGCAGCCGAAGAGATGCACCGGCATGATGGCTCGAACACGGTTCCCCCCTGGTGTCACTAGACGCCCGTCCGGACCGCTGCGACAGGTTTTGTGGAGGCACTCATCCAGCTTGCCCGGGTCCATATTGTAGGTCACGGGATCGATATCGATGAAGACCGGCTCCGCTCCCACGCGATCGATACAGCCCGCCGTGGCGAAAAATGTGTAAGGCGTGGTAATGACCGCGTCCCCCCGACCAATCCCCACGGCCATGAAGATGGCAAGCAGCGCATCCGTCCCGGATGAGGTCCCCACAGCATGGCCGCATCTGGTGTAATCTCGCACGGCCTCTTCCAATTCAGCCACCGGTCGACCGAGGATGAACTGCTGACTCTCGCACAGGGCAAGGAGTCGCTGCTCTACCTCCTCTTTGACCTGACCATATTGCAGACGTAAATCTAGGAGAGGAACAGGCACGGGAATTAGGTACTATCGGATCACACCGAACTCAGCACGACGATTGACCGCCGCGGCAGACTCGCTCCCACTCGGATCGGCCGGTAGTTCCTCACCGAAGCTCACGGTTTGAATGCGCCCTCCGCTGATCCCTTGGGCAATAAGGGCTTGGCGCACCGCCAAGGCGCGCTGTTCCCCCAGTCCTCGATTGTATTCCTCGGTGCCTCGCTGATCGGTAAATCCTGCGATGATCAGATCAGCCGAGCTGCGGCGCATCGCCAGAGCAACTGCCTCCACTTTGCCCATTTCAGAATCGGCGACCTTGTCACTGTCATAGCCAAACTGCACCGGCTGAAAGTTTCCCTTGGTCACATTCCCACCAAGGAAAGATGCCCCATCTTGGCGATCGGGTAGGGGGACTCCATTAATAAAATCTCCATCAACCCCAGCATACCGATCTTGGGTTTTGCAGGAGGCTAAGGTGAAAGCAGCCAGGAGAAGATAGGGCAGCTTGTTCTGAAATTTCATAGATTTTAGCGCGGTAGGATTAGTGCGACCAGGTGGGCTCACTCACCTTCCCTAGGCCGCTTACGATAGTTGTGATCCTCCCCGACTGGAGGTCAAGGAGATTGAGATTTGAGCCCAAGTTATAGATGAGATGACGGGCATTGCGGCCCCAAACTGGGTTCTGACCGGAAGCTACGATTCTCCCCCCGCCACCGCCGAGTTCCATGACTGCGACAGAGAAGCTACCGCCCGAGCGGACAGTGTAGGCCACTTTCTTACCATCCGGCGACCAACTTGGATCGGTACAATAAGCAAAGCCACCACCGACCCGGCGCGAAGCCCCTCCCCCCGCGGCGATGCGGAAGAGTTGCGGACGCCCCCCCTCGTCCGAGGAATAAATCAACTGCCTTCCATCCGGCGACCAGGTTGGTGAAGATTCCACCCCTCGGGTACGGGTCAGTCGTCTGGCCGATCCACCACGGAGGCTGGTCAGGTAGATTTCCGGATTTCCGTCCTTGCTCATAGTCAGGGCCATCCCTCGGCCATCCGGAGAAATGGCTGCCCCAGAATTCGTTCCGGGAGAACTAACGACTTTTTTCCGCGCCCCGGAAGCGAGGTCGATGAGGTAGACATCAGGATAACCTCCGAGGTAGCCAGTGTAGGCCAGTTGAGCCGCTCCGGGGCCAAGCGAGGGCGCCACACTGATACTTTCATCGCTGGTCAGACGCCGAGAATTCTTCCCATCATAGTCGGCTAGATAAATTTCCTTGGAACCGCTGGCGGTGGCGACGAAGGCGATCTTAGTCGTGGCCATGCCGAGATTACTGGTCAGGGTTTCCACAACGTCGTCGGCAAACTGGTGGGCCACCTCGCGGTGACTGCCGGTGTAGGTCTTGGCCAGCACGATCGAACCACGGCTGTCGGTCACCTTTCCTTGCAGAGCACCCCCAGAAGCAGAGCCGCCGACGAGGTAGCTGGCCCGCGCCTCGGGCACGAGTTGGAACCACCCAGCTAGGTCCAGATCATGCCGCAGGACAGAGGTAACCGCATCGCCGGAAGAACCACCCAGCGGGGTAACCGCGAGAGAGACCCGGTCTCCCTTGCGCACCGTGATGGTCGCTGCCTCTTCGGCTACCACCGGAGACAAAGGCAAAAAGAGCAGCCAGCCAGCCAGAGTGTACCTCGGCAGACGGAGCAGATAACCTGCGGCCAACTTTCTCCTTCTCATCCCCGCAGAGCTAACCGCTTCAGCCTGGGCTCGGCTGATATTCCTCGGGGGGGTGGTGCGTTTCATTGTTTAGATTTTGGGGCAAAAAGACCTCAGAAGGCAACACTGACCACCGCACCGAGCACCCAAGCATTGGTGATGTTGTGAGCCCCCCCGGGATTAATGACGTACTGCAGGTTGGGAGACACCGAGACCCACTCACTCAGATTGAACCAGTGGGATGTCTCCAAAATCATTTCGTA
>CAXMPH010000024.1:0-10671 GCA_964195055.1 uncultured Chthoniobacterales bacterium
CATTGGCTAAAAATTCATCCACTGCCCCATTCTCCCTCGACTTCGAGTTGTCAAGGACGTGCAGCACAACATGGCGAGACATCGCTTGTTCCCATGCGAGGTAATCCGCCACAGATTCATGCCGGCCAAGGTATTCCTGAACATAGTAGGACCCCACCTCGGAACCAATGGCTGGCCCCCCAGAAAGACCTGCCAAAGCCGCTAGTTGATCAGCGGTGACTGGCTTCGCCACCACCGCAGCGCTGCCGACACGATCGGCTTGATCAGAGAGGTCGTAGCCGCTGAGAAAAACCACCCGCATCAAAGGAAACTCGGCAACCAAGCGGTCACGCAGAGCAAAGCCATCCATTGGCTCCATCATTACGTCACTGATCAGCAGGTCAGGTCCGCCCCAGTCTCGCGCCGCCAAGAGGGCTCCGCCACCGTTCGAGGCAGTGCGGACCTCGCAATCTCCCGCTGCCTCCAGCAATTCTTGCCAGACTTGGAGAACTTGGATCTCGTCATCGACGAGTAGAATCTTCATTGGGGTGAGCCCGCGTCCATCGTCTCTTCGTATCCTTGCGGCGACTCACTAAGAGGCGGAGGAAAAAGCTCCTGTAAGTCGACGGGATCGGCCCGAGTCTCCTGCAGTTGCCCCCGGTGATAGATGTTGACCATGTAGCCGTAATATTGGGGAGGAGGTCCGCCGTCGGGACCTATCCTCGGCACCTCATACTTCACCTCGAGAATTTCAATCCCCTCATCCTTCCAGTCGACCGGAGTGGTAAACCACATCGACTGAACTCGGCTGGTTGTTGGGACAATCTCTCCATCAATAATCTCATAGAATGTCACATTGATGCGCACGTCCCGACCGACGATCAACTCACCCGGTCGGGCCTTGACGGCTAAGCGCAGGTCTTTCATGGCAAGGCCGCCTTCATCCTTATCCTTGACCGCAAGGTCCACCACTCCAAGTGAAGAGCCAGGCTGCAGACCGACCTGATCACGTACTTCGAGGCCACCGGTCGGCGCCTTGTCTTGGCGAAGCAGCCTCAAGCGAATCTCCGCTACGTCGAGAAACCGTCCTGCGTCGGGACCGAGATCAAGCAGGTTTTTCCATATTCCCTGGGCAAGTTCGATCTGGCCCAGACGCTCATGCAGACTGGCCAGACGTGAAAGCAATTCTGGATTACGCGGATCTAGGGAAACCGCTTCCTCCAGAGGAACCAACGCTGCATCGGGACTAGCCCCCGCCTCTAATGTTTCAATCTCCTTCATCAAGTCTCCCAGACGCTCTTGCTGCGCCGCCGCTTCCACTTCAACTAGGGTCTCGGCGACAATCTCGGAGACGGGAGCGGGAGTAGGTTCTGGTGGGGCCACGCTTACGACCGAGCCAACCTCTGGAGCAAAGCCGGGGCCAAAGTAAATCAGAACGGCTACCAACTGAGCCACCGCAGCAGCCCCAAGCAGGCTGACAGCAACCACAAATGTCGTACCAACGGAGGATTTCATTAAGCCGACAGCATGACGAACCGCCCCCCCGAAAGTCAACGACCACGAAGGGGATGAGCTCTAGGGCCCGACCACCTCAAAAGACCGCAAAGAACCCCGCGAGAGCAAAACAACCGCTCGCTGGCCCGGTGCAAGGGCGGCCACTGTCCCGAGAAAGCTCTCAGGGGAACGAATTGCCGTTTCATTGATCTGCTCAATGGCATCACCCGCTTGCAGCACCCCCTCGGCGGGTGAACCCCGCTTAACCGAGCGAACCAAAACCCCGCTGATATTTTTCGGCAAGCGGTAGCGGCGGATCATCTCCGGGGTGATTCTCTCCACCGCGACACCAGACAGTGCTTTTTTTTCGTCTGCCCTGAGGGGAGGAACGGCACCGCTGGAATTTTTAGAGGAAGATAGCGCCCGGTCCTGATTCTGTTCCACAATTTTGACCGGCAGCCTCACTGTTTTTCCTTCGCGCCAAACTTCCACGGTTACCATCTCGTCAATTGTTGCTTCGGCCACCCGCTTGCGCAATTCGTTGAGATCCCTGATATCTGTTCCTCCAAATTTAAGAATGAAGTCGCCTCCCCGAATTCCGGCCTCGCCTGCTGGCGACCCCGGCAGAACCGCCGCCACCAGAGCACCTTGGCTGCTGGGAAAACCCAACTGGGTGGCCGCCCCAGGACCGAGCGGTTGCAAGACCACCCCAAGATAGGGACGGAGCACGCGTCCGTATTGAAGAATCTGCTGGAGCACCCGCCCAACCACGTTGGCGGGAATGGAGAAGCCGATACCTTGGCTACCTCCGGATTGGGAGAAAATGAAGTTGTTGATCCCCACGATCTCGCCGCGGATATTGACGAGGGGACCTCCGGAATTACCCGGATTAATCGGGGCGTCGGTCTGGAAAAATTCATTGATCGACTCGCTGGAAAAAAGCCGTTCACGAGCACTGATAATTCCTTGGGTGATCGTCTCTTGCAGGCCGAAGGGGTTGCCCACGGCAAAGACGAGCTGCCCCACCCTGACTTTTTCGGAATCAGAAAAAGCCAATGGCCGCAAACCATCCGCCTCAATTTTCAGGACCGCAATATCCGAAACCGCATCTGCCCCAAGAACGGTTCCTGAGAGGCGCCTTCCATCGCTGAGACTAACCATAATTTCTCCAGCCCCCTCAACAACATGGAGATTGGTTACGATGTGGCCGTCCTGCGAAACGATCACTCCCGACCCTTGGGGATAGGTCTCCGTCTTCGGCGGCCGCCCTCGACCGTAGAACTGACGCAGCAATTCTTCCCGGGGATCCGCAGCCGCATCTCGGCGCGCCGTGATACTGACAACCGAGGGAATAACCGCCTCGGCCACCCGTCCAAACTCCTCATCGAGGGCAGCCAAGGCAGGCACCGATCCGAGGGCAATGGCCGAGGACACTACCGGCAAATTCTTTTCTTTCCCCACCACCCCATTTCTCCCCTCATCAAAGTGGCCACTCCGCCAAGCATACAAGCCAGCCAGAACTAGCGTAATAACAAGGACAAAGAGAAGAAACTGGATAAAACTTTTCACAAGATTAACAAAGTCACTCAGAGGGCAACCCGACGCAAGGCGTCGGCATGCAACCACTCCCACAAACGGTCAACAGATGCGGCCACGCGAGTGCGTGCCACCACCACCTCGTCCGGGGCCATCTTTCCTCCCCCAGGCTTCTCCAGCCCAAAAATATAGTATTTAATCTTCGGCTCAGTCCCACTGGGACGCACGGCACAGCGGCGACCATCCGCCATCGTGAAAATAATCATTCCCTCGGCGGGAATGCGGTCACCCTCCACATCATAAATCGTATCAGAGGCGAAGTTTTCCACTTTTGTCACGGCCACCCCATCCATCTGAGAAGGAGGCATTTCGGCGTAGGAAGCCGCCAACTTTGCAATTTGGATAGCCCCCTCGGCACCTTCGAACACCAGCGACTCTCCCCGCTCGAGATAGACTCCTAGCTGAGCATAAATCTGATCAAGATATCCAACCGCAGTCATTCCCCGAGAGCGGGCGTGAGCCACCACTTCAGCAAAAGCGGCCACGGCGGCGTTGGCATCTTTGTCACGAGCAAAATCGGAGACGGTGTAGCCGTAACTTTCCTCGCCACCCATCACCAGCAAAGACGAGTGGGTTAGACGCAAGCGGCGGGTCTCTTCCTCCGAAAGCTGCCGGTAATCACCGCGACACTTGATCGGAATATCCTCCTCATACTTTCGCAGCTTGGCCGCGTTGTATTTGAAACCGGTTAATGTCTCGACGCAGCGCAATCCGAAGTGCTCCGCCACCGCTTTCTGCAGATCGGTAGTTACGAAAGTTTTAATAATGACTCCGCGTGACTTGTTCGCTGCCCCCAGTATGCCGGAGTCGAACATTTGTTGAGCCCGATAGTAAGCGAGCATCGAGCCAATCTGGTTACCGGTCAGCAATTGCATCTGGCCTTCGCTATCACGGACGGCCACCCCCATGCGGTCGTCGTCAGGATCGGTGGCCATGACAAGGTCCGCCCCGATTTTATCGGCTAACTTAAGCGCCATGGTTAAGGCCTCGGCATTTTCCGGATTGGGAGACTTGACTGTAGGAAAGCGACTATCCGGCACCAACTGCTCTGGTACGGCCGTGGCATCAAAACCCAAACGATGGAGCAAAGGCATGACGATAGACGCCCCCACACCGTGCAGCGGTGAATAGACAATTTTGAACCCCTGCTCTTGGGCTACCACCTTAGGATCGAGCACCACCGTTTCAAGACGGTCGAGGTAGAGTTCGTCCATCTCGCTTTCCATCGTTTCCCGTCGGCCTTGTTCGGCCTCCGCCAGCGGCACCCACTTCGAGGTCTTCACCGCGTCGACTTTCGCAATAATCCCTGAAGCGTGTGGTTCGATCACCTGCCCCCCGTCCTCGAAATAAACTTTGTAGCCATTGTAGGCCGCTGGATTGTGACTCGCCGTGATATTAATCCCCGCCTGTGCCCCCCGCTGCCGAACCGAAAAACTCAGCTCAGGGGTGGGGCGAGGTTGGGCAAAAACCAAGGCATCGCAGCCTTGCTCGGTGATGATTCGAGCCGTCAAGTCAGCCAACTCTCGGGAAAAATATCTGGTATCAAAGCTGATGCAAATGCGTGGCCGATGCGGCAGTTCCTCAGCGACGGCCCATTCCTTGACGTAGGCCACTAGCCCTTGGGTTGCTCGGCTAACGTTGCGGTAGTTCATGGCGTTGGTCCCAGTGCAAGGAAACTCCGGGCGATCCATGTCCTGCGGCGTACCTCGTTCGGCCGCCGTAACCACCATGCCAATCGTCTTGCCCCGCAAGCCCCCCGTGCCGAAAGCCAAGGTGCGGAAGAACCGATTGTTCAACTCTTCCCAGTTCCCGCTGGCAGCCAACTCCTCCACACTAGCGCGCTCGTAATCTTGAGGATGCGCCGCCAAGAGGGCTTCGATATTAGCCAAGGAAGATTCCAGCAGTTCGCCCTTTTCGCGACCAGCCCGCAACATTTTCGACAAATCACTCATGATTTCGCCACCTTAGATGGTTGTTTCGTTCAAGAAAAGCATCTCGAGGCAGCCTTCCATTGCGAGACGCCGCCAGTCCGCTTAGAATCTGGCCCATGAGCCTAGCCTCTTGGAGTGTGAAAAACCGCGTGGCGGTAAATATTTTTACCCTCGTGGTTGTTTTTGCCGGCTACTACGCCGCCTTCGGCCAGCTCCAGCGCGACATCTTTCCCGACGTCAGCACCAACTTCATCCAGATCACCACTCTGGACTCGACCACCGCAGCTCCGGAAGACATCGAGAGAACTATCACAGTACCCCTTGAAGAGGAACTAGCTAATGTTCAAGGTCTTAACAGAATTCGTTCAATCTCACAGGACAATTTTTCAAACATCTTCATCGAGGTCGACCCCGGAATCACGGACATCCAGCCCGTCCTCAATGACGTCCGCCAAGCGGTGGACAAAGCCGCCCCCGAGCTCCCCCAGTCAGCCGAACCCCCGGTGGTGGAAGAGTTTGATATTCCGATGCCGCTGATCACTTTCACGGTATCCTATCCGCCCGGCTTTGACCTCTCTTCCATTCGCCTCGCCCTTGATGACATCGAGCGTAAGCTTAAGCTCGTCTCAGGTGTCTCAAAAGTTCTGGTCGACGGGCTCGAAAGACGCGAGGTCTGGGTTGAAATAGATCCCTACCGTCTCCGCCTGGCGGGACTTTCTTTTGCCGAGGTGGCCGACGCGGTCACCGCAAAAAATATCAACGTGGTAGGGGGCCGCCTCGATGCGGTGGGCGGACAGCGGGTGGTTCGCCTCCTCGGAGAGATCACCCAAGCCAGCCAACTCGAAGACCTGCCGATTGGGAAAGATCGCCAGGGCCACTCCCTCAAGATTCGTGATATCGGGACGGTCAAGGAGACGACAGAGGAGCCCCAGTCCTACGGGCGGGTCAACCTTTACCCTGCCGTCACCTACACTCTCGTAAAAAAACAGGGGACCGATGTCATCGAAACCGTGAAAAAAGCCCGTGAGGTTTTCGCAGCGGAGACCGCCACGCTCCCTCCTCTGATCGAGACCCAGGTCATCGGTGACACGACAAAGTACATCAACACCCGCATTGAAACCGTGACCAAAAACGGAATTCAATCGCTCATTCTGGTTACGATCATCCTCCTCCTCTTTCTCGACTGGCGAGTTGCCCTCATCGTCGCCTTTGGTATCCCCTTCTCTTTCGCTGGCACCTTTCTCGTACTCTACCTCGGAGGCTACTCAATCAACATGCTCTCCCTCTTCGGCATGATCATGGCCCTCGGCATGGTGGTAGACGATGCCGTGGTTACTGCGGAAAATGTCTTTCGTTGCTACCAAGCAGGAGAAAGTGCGGCCCAAGCGGCCATCCGTGGGGCGCGCGAAGTGATGTGGCCCGTTTTAGGCAGCGTCAGCACCACCGTGGCCGCCTTTCTCCCCCTCATTTGGGGCGAGGGCATCATCGGAAAATTTCTCGCCATTGTTCCAGTGGTGGTCATTTCCACTCTATGCTTTTCCCTTCTCCAAGCTTTTATTGTCCTCCCTTCTCATATGGCAGATCTGCTCCGACCGATCCGATCCGCGGCTGAGCGGCGGGCGGCAGCGGCCCAAGACAAGCCACGCGGACTGCGCCGCCTTCGCTTTGAGATGGGACTGTCCTACGAGGAACTACGCGAATCGGTGGATGGGGCTGTAGCCTTGACCATCCGAATCTACGCCCACCTACTCAATCTCGCCTTGCGGGCCCGCTACCTTGTTGTAGCTATCTTCATCGCCATCCTAATTTTTGTCGGAGCAATCGTTTATGCCGGGGTAGTTCCTTTTCGTCTCTTCTCCACCGACTTCGCCGATGCCATCAATGTCAAAATCGAGCTCCCATCCGATTACACCCTCGATCAGACATCCGATGTGGCTACTCGGATCGAACAGGCCATCATTGAAGCGCTGCCCGAGGATGATCTTGCTGCCATCCTGACCCGAGTTGGGGTGATGTTCGATCCGGCCAACGAGTTTCTCGAGTACGGGACTAACTTAGCCAATATCGTGGTCGATATCGATGAGGAGAGTTCCCGTTGCCGCAAACCCTCAGTAATTGAGCGCGACCTGCGCAACCTGCTTCTCCAATTTCCCGAACTGGTCAGCGGTGTTGCTAAAAAAGAGGAAGGAGGTCCTCCGGTGGGACGGGCACTCAATATCGAAATCCGCGGTCCCGACTTCGTTACCCTCAAATCTGCGGCGGCCGATATCGAAACCCGCCTAACCGATGTGCCCGGCCTGATCAACACCGGCAACGACTTCCCCCGAGGAAAAACGGAATACCGTCTTCGCCTCGACGAAGACCGTGTCTCCCGGGCGGGGCTCGACACCAAAACAATCGGACGGAACTTACTCGCTGCTTTCCGTGGACTAGAAGCGGCCCGACTGCGCTGGGGCAACGATGAGGTGACTCTCCGGGTGAAGATGGACGAACGCTACAGTCAGGACCCCGATCTCGTGGGCAACCTTCTCGTCAAAGGTCCCCGTGGAGCGGTCGATCTAGCCAGTCTGGCCGAAATCGAATACATCAGCGGGATCTCCCGGATCAAGCGCACCGATCAGGAACGCGTTATCGCTGTCTCGGCCGATATTGATCCTCGGATCACCACCTCCAATGAAGTCAACCGCCTCTTCAATGAGTGGGTTCCCCAAATTCTCGCTAGTCATCCAGGTATCACGATTGAGCTAACCGGCGAAAGCGAAGATACCGAGCGCAGCTTGGAGGCGATGAAATTCGCGGCTCTCGTTGCCGTGTTTCTTATCTACGCCTTGCTCGCCACCATCACCAATTCCTTCCTCCAGCCTTTTGTCATCATGGCGGTTATTCCCTTCGGGATCGTCGGTGTCGTACTCGGGTTACTTTTCACCGGCCAGCCCATGGGCTTGATGTCCATCATGGGATCGATTGCCCTCGCGGGTATCGTGGTTAACAACTCCGTCGTCTTTGTCGATTTCATCAACCGGTTTCGCCGAAAGCATCTTCCCGACGACCGCCAAGACCTCCCCACCTCTCCTCAAGGTCCGTGGATTCGTTGGCGCTCCATCATAGAAAGTGGGTGCAATCGCTTTCGCCCCATCCTCCTTACCACTGCCACCACCGTGGCCGGTCTTTTCAATCTTGCCTTTCTCAGCACCGGACAAGAGCAGTTCCTCGCCCCCATGGCCCAGGCCATCGTCTGGGGGCTCAGTTTTGCCACCCTCATCACCCTAATCCTCATTCCCACCCTCTACGCCATCCTCGACGACCTTCACCAGATGAGCAGCCGTCGTCTGGCCCGTTCCTCAACCCATCGTTAGGATTCACCTGATTTTCGAGACACTATCCCTTGACCGACCCGTTCCCTAAATTATTGATCTATGAATTTCCCCCAACGCATCTTTCCCGTCTTTGTCACGGTTCTCCTTGCCACGGCAGCGCTGGCCCAGAACACTCCTGAAAACGCTCTGGAAGCCGCCAACAGCATCTACAATAGCGGCGACTATCCCTCTGCCGCCAAGGCCTACGCGGCCCTCCTCCGCGATTATCCCACCTCCCCCAGCGTACCCAGTGCCCAGGTCCAGCTCGCCTATTCCCGCTACCTCACCGGTGAGAACCAAAGCAGTCTCGATGCCCTCAAAGAATTCTTTAATGGCCCACCCGCTGGAGGCCAGTTGACCGAACTAGCTTCCTTGCTCGAACCGCAGGTTCTTTCCGCACTCGCTGCCTCCCTACCACCAGATGATCCTAGAAGAAGGTCTGCCCAAGAGGATGCCGTCAAAAAATTCGCCAAGTTCGTCCAGAACTACCCCAAGTCGGACGAAATCGAATCGGCCATTTACGGCAGCGCTTTGGCCTCGTTTCAAGGAGGAGATTATGCCGCGGCTCAAACTTCACTTGAAGCCAATCTCCAGCGTTTTCCCCAGAGTATTAGCATCCTCGAAAGCCAGAATCTTCTCGCCCTGACCCTCGCCACCCAAGGCAGCAAAATGCTGGCGGGAGATGAGGCAGACCAAGCAGCCGCTTTCCTTTTGTACACTAAAGCGACCGACCTGCTTCGTGATATTATCGCCCAAAAAAGCGACCTCGCTTTGATCAATACGGCCCAATTTCAACTCGGCGAAATCCTCCTTAGTGAGGCCGCCGCTGCGCCAGAGGAGCGCCGGTCAATTCTTCTGGAAGAGGCCCGTTCCTCTTTTCGTCAGGTGCTACCTAAGAACGTCATCCTTTCCCTGCAACAGCAAAAGATTGATGCCATCCCTGCCGCCCGATCCGAGGCTCTCCGATCCCGCGACAAGAGGCTCCTCGCCAGAACCAACCGCCAAGCTGAACGCGACCGACGGAAATTCTCCGAGCTAGAGGCGCTTCCCGACCAGAGCGTTACCGCCCTTGAGAAGGTTGGTGAGTCGTACTTTCAAGGAGGGGAGTATGACGCATCGCGGGTCGTCCTCAGCCATGTCAGTCCCCTGCTTACCCAAGAAGATGACCAAAAACGTAATCTTTACTATACCACCATGACCTACGCGCTGCAGAACGCGGCCGCGCAAGCCACCGCTGGCTACGAGGCGTTCCAGGAGGAGCATCGGGGTGATCCTCTGGCGGTCAATCTCCCGGTAGCCTTAGGCAACCTTTATCTTACCCACCCCAACCCAGCCAAACGCGACCCCCAACGAGCCGCCCTCTATTTCCGGCAGGCCGCTGAGATTTATCCCCAGAGTCCATTACTCGGACTCGCCGTTGTCAACGAGGCCACCGCCCGATCCCAGCAGGGTGATTACGATGGAGCACTCGAAACCTATCAAAGCTTCCTCGCCACCAATCCTCCCGCCGAAGTAGCCGCGGTTGCCCAGCTGGGCATCGGCAATGTCCTGAAAGAGCAAGGCAAGTGGGATCAGGCCATCCCGGCCTACAGAAAATTGACCCAAAAGTACCCGGAGGCCGCTCAGGTTGAGGAAGCCGAGTTTTGGATTGCCCTCGGCACCCAGGAAAAGGGAGACAACGAGAACGCCCTTACCCTCCTCAGTGCTTTCATCCAAAAATATCCCAAAAGCAAACTGGCTCCGAGCGCCCTCTATGCTTCAGCAACCGCCCAACTTGGCCTTGGCCGCCAGAGAGAGGGAATCGCCACCATGACCGAGATCGCCGAAAAATACCCCGAAAGTCAGCCGGCACCATTCACCTACTTTCAGCGGGCCCAGTTGGCTGGTGCCGATGAAAAACCGGAGGAGGTCATCCGCCTCATGACCGAATTCCCCAAAAAATATCCGGAGGACGACAAGGTTTTTTTCGCCTTCGATAGCGTCGGACAGACGGAAATAAGTCGAGGCAACCTAGCCGCTGCTATTACCGCTTACCGCAACTTCGTCGAAAGATATCGCTCCGATCCCAGAGCCCCCGAGGCCTTGCTTAAAACGGCCGACCTCCACCGGGTGGCAGCCGAAAAACTGGGGCGCTATGAGGCCTTAAGTGCCGAGGAACAGAAATCGTGGAAAGCCTCGCTGGCCGGTTCGATCGCCGTGCTCGCGCTGCTGGCGGCGGTCGCCAAGCTGTTTTCGAGCCAGCGCGCATCGGCCACCGCGCAGGATGCGACCAGCGCCATGTTTGCCATTCTTGAGTATCAGAAAACCGGTTCTGG
>CAXMPH010000025.1:0-2988 GCA_964195055.1 uncultured Chthoniobacterales bacterium
GAGGGCAAGTCTACTTTCTCCCCAGGCCGGCACCCGCTCCTCCCATCAGCAGTCGCCCTTGGCGGCTTTCACAGAAGAGTTCGATCTATGGCATACTGACACGCTTACCCGCTAGTTCCCCCACTTTTGCCCAGTCGCGATCAAAGCCACGCCCTTCTTTACCACCCGCCGAACTCTTCGGAAGGGACCCGAGACTCAGAAAGGAGAAAAGCAGAGTCGTTCGAGAGATGATAATCGCCTTTAAAAACTTTCTCGGGTGTCCCACCAGACTCAAAATTTTTTGTTGCTCCACTCTTTAGGTGGTGTATATTTGCATATCTATGCATTTTAAACATCGTAACCCTCCTCTCCAGAAAGCTTTTACCCTGATTGAGCTCTTGGTCGTCATCAGTATTATCGCCATCTTAGCCTCTCTAGCCATTCCTGCCGTCATGGGAGCATTAAGCTCAGGCAAGTCTGCCGGCTGCATCAGTAACCTACGCCAAATTGGACTAGGGATTAACACCTACGCCATGGATGGTGATTTCCAATTTCCAACTTCGGATGGCAACCCCAACGATCCGGGCTGGGCTCGCAAAATCGCCGACCTCATTGATGTAGACTTGGACGCTAAAAAAACGATCTTTGTCTGTCCCGGCTGCGATCTTCCGGTGGCCGATGGCAATGTCAATGACGTGGCTATCACCTACGGCATGCACGCCGCCTTGGCCAATGGCCTCTTCACCTTCACCGACGTTACCTCAGCCAGCAGTGTCATCCTCGTAGCAGATATGCCCCAGGACCCAGGCAATAAGGGATGGTCAGCCAATCAGATTGAGTCACCTTCCGTCTTCGCCAGCGGTGCCGGTGGACGCAGCGGCCTTGACGCTGAGATTCCCGCCAGTTCGGGCGGTGGCCTCAGTGACGAAGGAGGCAATGGTCCCCGTTACCGACACGCCGACAAATGCAATGTCGTCTTTGTTGATGGAAGTGCTTCGAGCTTCAAAACCAACACCATGACCTACGAAAATGCCGTAGTTGTTCAAGACTGACCGGGCCTACCCAGAGAATAGCGGCCAATCACCATGATCAGGTCCGGTCATGGTGATCTGATACCTTTTTCAGTCACCGAGGGAAAAGACAGCGGCCTTTCTCCATAGTGGGGGTGGTCGTCTGGGAGAGTTTGCCGCCCTAGCCAGCCCCTTTGGACAAAAGTCTTACCTCCTTGCCATCGGACTGGTAGCCACGAATGCGGCAGCGGGGGGAGAATTTCTTCTTTAAGAGATCTGTGGTAGCCTCCTTGGCTTTGTTTGCCGAGGGTGGCGGGTGCCGCCAGGAAATCATCCGCAGGATGAGATCGCTCACCCTCCCCAAAATTCCTCGTTTGCTTGCCCCCGGCGTGTTAGATCGAGTGGGAAGCGGGGGGATCACTCCACCGCCCCTGCCACGACATTGCCTCCTCGAGCAATGGGACCTTCACCCTCCCATGGCTTGCGTCCAAAGACGATCGAGAGGATCAACCAAGACCGCCTCCGCGCGCTCACACCAGGGCCCTGACCGAGACAACCGTGGCATCGCGGGCCATCACCGCGGCGCTGGTGGGTCGATCAAGACGGTAACCCTCCACCTCTTCCTCCGATCCGTCGGAAAAGGAGACACGAAGCCCCCTCACTCCCTCTCCTTGGCAGTAGAGAAAGGGTACCTGACAAAAGGTCAGGCCGAGGCTTCCCGCTAACAACCGCAGTTCCTGCCATTGACCGGAGACATCCACGTAGCGGAAGGTGGAAGGCTCGCGGAGGAACTCCTCCGAAGCCAGACCTTGCGGATCAAGACAGATCTGACCGTTCTCCACCTCGAGACCCAGTTCGCCGAAGCGAGAGAGGATATCTTCTTTGACCTGTCCGGTCATCCCCGGCTGACGCGCCCCCGAGTGAGCTGGGGTGTGGGAATAGGGGTCGGAGGGAAAGGCCCCGTACTGACCCGGCGTCTTGCTCCCGCCTAACCCCGCCCGAATGTCGGCGTAGAAAGCCTTGAGCTGCCCCAACTGCTCCGCCGAAGCTCCCTTGGCCTCGGCAGCCTGGTGGTTTTCCTGCACCGCAAGAAGCAGCTTGGACACCATGTGCCAGTAGATCGAACCAAGGCCCTCGTAGCCAAAGAAGGTACCGGAGCGGCCAGTGAAGGAGGCGTGGTCGAACATCTCCTCGAAGATGGCCAGCACCCGCGGGCGATCTTCTGCCACCAAGGCGGCATAGGCCTCCTCGGACCGCAGGGTCTGGAGAATCCCCCCAAGATCAGCCGCATTGCGGATACTCCCATGAAAGTGGCCTCCGCCCTGAGCATCACAACGGATGAGGCGGTCGTCTCCGTCCTCCACCAGCTGGCGCAGCAAAGGCGAACTGGCCATGGCGGCAGCCGGAATATTGTTTTGCCTGAGAAAATCGGGCAGTTCCTTATCTGGGTAGAGAATGTAGGAATGCTGGTCGGCTCGAAAAAGTGGACTGCGACGCAGGGCGGTAAGGAGTTGTAGCACCTTGTCTGGCTCAAGTAGCCCACTGCTCAGCACCGCAACCTGCCCCTCCAGCATGAGATTGAGGTAGCGAACCCCTACTCCCGAGCCATCAGCTGACTTGGTCATCAGGTTGTAGGAATGGTAGAGCCCGTCGCCGCGGGCGTTGGCCTCGATGCCGTGGTCAACATGGCGGAGGGCACAATCAAGGAAACGACCCAATTCATCGCGCCCTAGAGCGGTCATTTGGCCGGAGAAGCCAGCGTGGTACACATTTTTCCGATATTGCCAGGCGGCGGCGCCCAGACCATCGAGAATCGTCTTACGGTCAGTCTCGGAAAGAGGGGCATCAAGCAGCGGCAGACTACCCTGCAACACCTGATGCAGCGCCTCGAGCCAGGCCGCGACTTCGGAGGAGAGTTCCACCTCTCCCTTAGGTAGTTTGCCAAGGAGATTACCGAGGAAGACAAGGTAGCGGCGCATGTAGCAAAGGGTGACAACCG
>CAXMPH010000025.1:2998-10452 GCA_964195055.1 uncultured Chthoniobacterales bacterium
GCCCCCGGCGCACTCACCAGTAACTGCTGCAGGAATTTGACGTAGCGGCGCATGTAATACAGCGTCACCATCGACAGACCCTGGCCAACCAATGCGTTGTTGGCATCGTTCCACTCGGGCCGCTGGGTGTTGAGCCAGATACCCGACCCCGGAACAAGATTGGAAAGCTTAGCCAAGAGTGAAACGAGCAACTTCTCCGTCAAGTTGACCTGATGGATTCCGCCGTTGGCGGAGGGAACAAGTTTGCCCTCCTCGCCGATTTCGCCGACCCGAAGATTGAGCCGAGCCTCCGCCTCTTCGTCGTAGAGCACGGTATCGAGAGGGTCGGCAAGGAGGTCCTCGTAGGAACGGATACGGTAAGGCACGTCGGCATAGGCGAAGACGCCCCGGCCCATCATGCCGACCAGACCACCGGGGGAGAAACTCTCCAGAACTTCGAGCAATTTGAGAAGGTAGATGATCTGGTGGTCACCCCAGTAGCCGATGTAAGACCACGGGTCGTCCGCCTCAATCTTCTCCCAATCAATCCCCTCGCGGGTGATCCGGTAGGGATTGTGCCCATCGATGGTCGAGGCATTGACAAACTTGGCTACCATGCCGGGGAGAAAGTCGGGGAAACTGCGCCCCAATGCCTCCCAGTTCTGAAAGATATCCCGCCAATTTCCAGCGTAGTAAAGGGCCTCGCTGCCGTCTTCATTTTTGAGAACGATGGCAAACTTATTCCAGGGCCGACTAGGGTCACCGTGGCGACGGCTGAAACCAAGAGGCAGGTATTCGAGGCAGATGCGCTGAACATCAGAAGAACCCGTCGCCTCGGCCGCCGCGAGGAGTTCGGCATAGGGAATGACCTTGGGAATCTTTGCAAAAAATTCGCGATGCGCTTCCGCCGCCACCGCGTTGCGGTGCCGGGCATGACGCCACAGATCGGCCGCGGTCACCTCGTAATTAGAGGAGGGCACCCCCCCCCGCATGATGTTGAACATGACATTGGCAAAGTGCCGATTGTCTTGCAGGGTACGGGCCGTCTTCTGCGCCCCGTCGGCGGTCCCGACCAGCCGATCCAGCTTTTCCCTCCCGGCAGCGATGTCCTCTTCCAAGGCCCTCGCCAAAGCCGGTCGATCGGCCAAAGCTAGGAGGGCATCGTGGGCCTTGGCGGCGTCGCACGAGACATCGGCGGCAAAGCACCAATGCTCTGAGGCTCCTCCTTCGAGGTCCCGAGTAGCCGCGAGAAAGTAGGCCCCGCGGGCGGCCCGCACCGAGGTCTCCTCGGTCACCTCTTCCCCGCCGCGGAAGTCGTCGACTTGGGCCGAAGAAATAAGACGGACAGCGCCCTCCAGTCCCAGAGACCATACCGTATTGCAACGCAGGGCCTCGCTCGGTTCCGCCCGGTCAACAATGATGGCGCTCAAGCGGTAGAGACCAAGGCCAGAGGCTAGATCAAGTTCGTTTTTCCGGTAGGCGTCAACCAAGGTGCTGAGGGAGGCCTGAACCGTCGAAGGCAGACTACTCGGCATGATATTCTGCATCCCGTCCAGAACCGAAAAAGAGCAAGGCTCGGCCGAATTATTGGTCAGGCTGGCTTGCCGGATGACTCCAAACTTTTCGCTAAAGCACCAAGCCTGACGAAAGGTCAGACCAAGTTCGGCGCTGATTTCTTCAAAAACGATCCGATCGCCCTCAAAACTCTTGTAAAGGTTGCGGGTCGTGGGAGAAAGGCCCTTGTAGCGATCAGAAAAAGGTTCCCAAAGCTGATCCCCGTCCTTCCCGTGCCAGCGGACGATCGTCTTACCGCCAGTGATGTCCTGCGAGTCGCTGATTTTGTCGTCGGGGTAATAAGGGAAAAGGGCATGCTCCGGATCGCGGCGCCCAGCCGAGAGAGCGCCATTACTGGAAATGAAAAGCCAGTGGTCATCCGCGCTAACCAGACTGATGAAGAAAGGAGGCATCTGGTCATGGTTGCTGATTTTGTAGTAGGAGCGTCCATCTTCCATGGTTACATAATCACCTCCCACTTCATTACTTACGTCCGCTAAAGTGGCTGTGCTGATCTTAGTTTTTCTCGTGCTCATGGGATAATTTTAAAAATGAAGAATAAAGGGTGGTCCGTGGTAGGGGTTATTCCACGGCAAAGGGGTAGTTCGCCGTAGTGGCCCCGCCCTGGCCATCTCGGACGACCAGAAAGAGACGGTAATATCCCGCGTCCTGCGGCAACGTCAGTTCCACGGTCGGCCCATTTTCCCCAGAGGGAATGCAAGAGCTGAAAAGGCGCGGCACTGATTCTTCGTCCCCGCCCTGCTTCAGGTCGGTGCTTTCCTCTCGGACCGACCACTCGTAGGTCAAGGGGTCGTTCTCCGGATCATCAGCCTTCGCCGTGACCGTCACTTTTTCCCCGGCCTGACCGGTCCGCAGGGCCAAAGGAAAATCGACCGAGGCAAGGCGGGGGCAGCGTTGCTCCGGCCAGGATCCCGTCCAAGAACGCACAATGGCATCGACGGCGGGCACTTTCTCTCCGGTGGATAAGAGTAAGCCATACCAAGTCGCGGTGGTCTCCTGCTTGTTCCCCCAGAGAAAGGCATAGCTACCAAGGCAGAGTCCCTCGGTATTTTTCTTCATTGCCTCGAGGGCGGTAAAATAGCGGCGAGCCTTCTCGTTACCCGTCTCCTCGATCTGGGCACCCCAGGGAGCCTTGGCCGCCTCCCAATGACCGATGGGCCCAAATTCGGTCAAAACAAAAGGCTTCTGCCAGCCCACCGCAAGCAGGGAGGAACCGGTTAAGGCACTGCCGGCGTAAGTGTTGACCCCAAGAATATCGATGGAGGGATACTCCTTGATCATTTCCTTGATTTTCGGTGGATTGACCGCCGCCACCGCGGTCAGAACCGGATGGTTGGGGTCCTCTTCTTTGACCATGCCAGCTAAGGCTTCCAGCTCGTGCCAGACCAACAGGGCAGTATCCGGCTCGAGACCATTTTCCATCTCATTACCCAACCCCCAAAGAAGAAGGGCGGGGTGGTCCTTGTACTTGCGCACGGCTGCCATGATTTTGCTTCGCTGCTCCGCGATAACTTCCGGGTCGCGGTAGGAGAAGCCGTGGCGCTCATGCTGAATCCAGAGGCCAGCACAAACGGTCAGCCCTCGGGCTTGGGCGGCGTCTAATAGGGTCCTTCCCTCCTCATCTTTTTCCTCAAGGGCCTCGATTCCCCAAGTGCGAATGGAATTGGCCCCTAAATCCTCCACTCGGTCGAGCCCAAGGGCCCCCCTGATCCCCAGGCCCTTAATCACATAAGGCTGGCCATGACGGTGCAACTCCCAGCGGCCGTCGGTTTCGACCAATTCGACTTTTTCCTTGGAGGAAATTGCCGCTTCCGCAGAAGGGCAAAAGAGCGCCAGCAAAAGGCAGGCAAAGAAAAACGACGAGCGGTAAAGAAGGGACATCGTTAACGGTGTACAACAAATAGTGGGTAACTTCCAAAGCTAAATAGAGGCACTGAGGACGGCCTTGACAGAAGTAACCAATCAATTTTATGTAATTTTATGTTAAAAAACTTCTATCCCCTCGTCCTTGCCTCACTTGGCTTGAGCTTAGCCAGCTTGTCAGCCAACCCAGAAGTCAACGCGGACACCCCAGCCGCCCCCGAGACCGAGGCACCCTCACCAGCAGCTCCGACCACGGCCACCTCCTCGGAAGCACTCACCAGCCAAGCTTGGGACGCCTACAACCTGCGCGACTACCCGACAGCCACCAGCCGAGCCGAGCTCTGCCGCAAACTTTATCAAGCGCAAGCCAAGGAGATGCAGGCCAAGCTCACCGAACTTCCCAGCGGGGACGCTATCAAAGAACTCTGGGCCCTTAATGACGTAGGAACCTGCACCTTGATTCTTGGCATGGCCGCCGAGGGAGCTGGCAAAAATGACCAAGCCGAAAAATACTTCACCGAAGTGATTAAAGATTATTCTTTTGCCCAATGCTGGGACAGCAACGGTTGGTACTGGCAGCCCTCTGCCGCGGCACAGGAGAAACTCGACGCCCTCAAATTTAACGCCATGGAATGAGGTCAGCTTCGCCTAGGCCTTGGCCCGAGGGTGAAACTGACGGTGAGCCTTCTGCAAACCTTTGGTCTGCACGTGGGTGTAAATCTGAGTGGTGGAGATGTCGGCGTGTCCGAGCAACTCCTGGATAATCCGCAAGTCTGCCCCACCCTCCAGCAAGTGGGTGGCGAAGGAGTGCCTCAGCATGTGGGGATGGACCTTCTGGGAAAGTCCCGCCCGCTGACCGAGGGCAACAAGCAGCTGCCAAATTCGTTGGGGGGTCAGCTTGCGCCCCCGCACCGAGAGAAAAATCTCCCCACCCGTAGAGCGGGCAACCAACCCCGGACGTCCGAGGGTAAGGTAAGTTTCGAGAGCTTGGCGGGCGGTCGAGCCCACCGGAACCAATCTCTGCTTGTTGCCTTTGCCGGTGACGCGAATAAACCCTTTTTCCAAGTCGAGACTTTCCAAGCGAGCCCGGCATAACTCGGAGACCCGCAGACCGCTGGAATAGAGCAGCTCAGCGATCGCCCGGTCGCGTAGTTCGAGAGACGTCTTCCCTCCCGCGGCCTCCAATAGTTTTTTTACCTCTGGGGCGGAAAGGGTTTCCGGCAGGTAACGCTCAATTTTAGGAACACCGAGAAATTCCGTCGGATCCTTGGTCAATTGCCCCCGACCGACGAGGAAACGAAAGAAAATCCGTAGGGCCACCGCATGAAGCCGGATGGTGGAGGCCGAGGCCCCACCCCGCTTACGCCAGCCCAGAAATTGACCGATCTCCTCTGTCTTCACCTCGGAGCAAGTCACCTCGGATCCCGCCTCGAGCAGCCAATGATGAAAAAGTTCGAGGGAGGAACGGGTGCTTAACTGATAATTGTCGGAAAGCCCCCGCTCGGTAGCGAGGA
This sequence comes from uncultured Chthoniobacterales bacterium, assembly GCA_964195055.1. GTDB lineage: Bacteria > Verrucomicrobiota > Verrucomicrobiia > Chthoniobacterales > JACTMZ01 > JACTMZ01. The sequence goes on from CAXMPH010000025.1 coordinate 7,930, forward strand.
AGATGATGAACTGTTCAATTTCCGCCTTCACGGGGAGAGTCGGGGGAGGGCTAGTCTCTCGTAGGCCTCACGATAACGGGCCGCGGTCTGCTCGATGATCTTCTCCGGCAAGGCAGGGGCTGGAGGTTGGCGATTCCAGCCAGAGCCGAGGAGATAGTCGCGGACGAACTGCTTGTCGAAGCTTTGCGGATGCGTGCCCGGTTCCCATTGATCGGATGGCCAGAAGCGGGAGGAGTCCGGGGTGAGGCACTCGTCGATCAGGAGCAACTCATCGCCTAAAAGGCCGAACTCAAGCTTGGTATCGGCAATGATAACTCCTGCTTGGGCAGCGTGAGCACGGCCGTAATCGTAGATTTCTTTGCTGGCCTCCCGGACCGCGTGGGCGGTCTCCTCGCCGAGTAGACGGCGGCATTGGTCCCAGGAAATGGGTTCATCGTGACCCGTGGTGGCCTTAGTGGTCGGAGTGAAGAGAGGTTCTGGCAGCCTCGATGACTGTTGCAGCCCCCGGGGCACCTCGTGCCCACCCACCGTTCCTCGGCCCTGATATTCTTCCCAGGCCGCGCCGGCGAGGTAGCCCCGGACGACGCACTCGACCGGAAGAGGCTTGGTCTTTCGGCAGAGCATGCTCCGGTGGCCAAGCCTCGGACCAAAGGACTGGAGCTCTGCCGGAAACAAAGGCAGATCAGCCGCCAAAAAATGGTTGGGCACAAAATCGAGCCGCTGAAACCAAAAGGCGGACAAGCGGGTCAATAGTTCTCCCTTGCCCGGGATCGAATCGGGCAAGATGCAATCGAAGGCGGACAGACGGTCGGAGGCCACCAGCAGCACCTGGTCGCCGGAGGCATAGACCTCGCGGACTTTGCCTCGCTGGATCAGTTCCCAGCCGGGAATTTGTAGGTCCGTCATCGGCTCAGTTTTATGACCGCCCAAGCTGCCGTGGCAAAGCCCAAAGAGGCTCCCCGCAAAATCCTTGGATGTGCGCGGAGGCCCGATTAGAGTTTCGGATTCTATGAAAACGTTCATTTACCTAGCCCAAGCGGCACCCGACCAACCTCCTATGTTGATGCAGTTCTTTCCGCTCATCATCATTGCCGTCCTCTTTTATTTTCTCCTCATCCGGCCGCAGCAGAAAAAACAGAAGGAGCATCAGAAACTGGTGGCCGATCTCAAGACCGGCGACAAGGTAATCACCAGCGGCGGCATGCACGGCATGGTGGCCAACATAAAAGAGACCACCATCCTCCTCAAAGTGGCTGACAATGTGAAGGTCGAGTTGGATCGAGCCGCCGTCTCTACCATTGTCAAACCCACCGAAGCTTCCTGAACCTTATCGGGCTTCACCCACGCACTCCCTTCATCCCATGAGTCCTACCACCACATTCCTTTTTGGCCTGCTCTTGCTTGGCTTTCTCATCTGGTATTTCTTCACAGACTTCTCCCTGCGCAAGCGGATGATAGGGCTGGCCCTGACTGTTTTACTCGTCGCCTTCTGCCTCGACGCCCTCGTTCCACCTTCCCAAAAAATACGCCTCGGCCTTGACCTCCGAGGTGGGACATCCTTCCTCCTCCGTCTCGTCGATGAGAACGGCGAAGGTATCGCCCCCGCCACCCTCGACCAAGCCATCGAGGTCATCCGCAAGCGGGTCGACCAATTCGGAGTGAGTGAGCCGGTTATCACCTCGCAGGGCAAAGACCGTATCTCCGTCCAGATTCCTGGGCTCGACACCGAGCAGCTGGCCACGACGAAGGAGCAACTGCAACGGGTGGCCAAACTTGAATTCGCCCTAGTTCATCCCCAAAACCAATCCATTCTTGCGGCCGTCGATAACGGCACCGGCGTCCTCCCTCCCGGCTATGTTCTGAAAGAGTATACCGATGTCATCGAGGGCAAGGAGCAGACCCTTCGCCTGCTCGTCAAGCAGCGCCCCGACCTGACCGGCGACCGGGTCACCTCAGCCAGCGCCTTCTACGATGTCCAGGGATATGGCGTGTCCATGCGTCTGGACAGTGAGGGAGCTAAGATGTTCGGCGACCTGACCGCCGACAATGTCGGCCAGCGCTTGGCCATCATGCTCGACGGAGACGTTCAGACCGCCCCGAGCATCCGCTCGCCGATCTACGGCGGTGAGGCCATCATCACCGGCCGATTCGACGACCGGGAAGCCCGCAATATCGCCAGCGTTCTGGAAAACCCACTAAGCACTCCCGTAGAAATCGAGGAAACCCGCAGTGTCTCGGCCACCCTCGGTGCCGACTCCATCAAAAGCGGTATTGGCGCTGGCCTGCTCGGGCTGGTCCTCGTCCTTATCTTCGTTCTTATTTACTATCACCTGGCCGGACTGGTCACCTGTCTCGCCCTCTCGGTCAATATCATCATCCTCTTTGGGGCGATGAGCATGTTCGGGTTTGTTCTTACCCTCCCTGGCATCGCGGGCATCATTCTCACCATCGGCATGGCGGTCGACGCAAACGTCCTCATCTTCGAACGTTTGCGAGAGGAACTTCGAGCTGGAAAATCCCTAG
>CAXMPH010000026.1:0-239 GCA_964195055.1 uncultured Chthoniobacterales bacterium
AGATGGCGGCAAAGAGGCCAAGGCGCAGCCATTTGCCTATGGAACCCTGTTCAAGGTTGTGAATGAACTGCTGAATGTCAGCTTCGATAGCCATAAGAAATTAAGCGTTGTCCAGTTCGGGGTGCTGACGCAGTTTGCGATGCAAGGTGCGGCGACTAATACCAAGTTTTTTTGCCGCCAAGGTACGGTTTCCGCGACACTGCTCTAGGGCGCGGCGCATCAGTGATAACTCTGTCTGG
>CAXMPH010000026.1:249-9563 GCA_964195055.1 uncultured Chthoniobacterales bacterium
CGCAAGGTGACTTTTGCGCCACCAGCCATGACGACCCCGTGCTCGATGGCAGCGCGCAGCTCGCGAACATTGCCTGGCCAGTTGTAAGCGATAAGAGACTTCATGGCATCGGTGGTCAATTCGCGGAAGGGTTTGTCGTTCTCTGTAGAGGTCTCTCGCAGAAAGTGGAGTGCCAAAATTGGGATATCCTCGCGGCGATCACGTAACGCGGGTAAGTGAATTTGCACGACATTGAGACGGAAGAAAAGGTCTTCGCGAAATTTTCCTTCCGCCACCATGTTGGGAAGGTCACGGTTTGTCGCCGCGACCAAGCGCACATTGGAGGTGAGAGGCTTGTTCCCACCGACGCGTTCAAAGACGCGTTCACCGAGTACTCGCAGAATTTTGACTTGGGTGGCCGCATCAATTTCGCCGATCTCGTCGAGGAAGAGAGTGCCTCCCGCCGCCTGTTCGAAGCGACCGAGGCGTCGTTCGCCGGCTCCAGTGAAAGCCCCTTTTTCGTGGCCGAAGAGTTCGCTTTCAAGCAGCTGCGGCGAAAGGGCGGCACAGTGAACCGCAACGAAGGGACCTTGGCGCCGCGGGCTGAGTCGGTGGATGGCGTGGGCCGCTAATTCCTTTCCGGTGCCGCTTTCGCCAGAGATTAGAGTGGAAGCGCGTGAGGGGGCAACTTGGCGGATCGTTTCTAGGACATGCGACATCGCGGGAGAGTCTCCGATAAAACTTTCGAGGCCGAAGCGTTTATCGATCCGTTCTCTCAAACGAAGATTCTCTCGTTCGAGTTCGGTGCCGTGGAGGGCTCGCTTAATCAGAATGGCGAGGCGGTCAATATTGACTGGCTTGGTAACGAAGTCGTAAGCACCGTATCTCATGGCCTCGACCGCGGTATCCACGGTGCCGTAAGCGGTCATGATGATGCAGATAGGGGGATGGGCTTGCCCGAGGGCCCATTGCAGTAGGTCCATTCCGCTGTCTGCCCCCAGTCGCAAATCGGTGAGCAAGAGATCCACCTGTTTTGACTCGATAATGCTTTGGGCCTCCTCATCCTCGGCCGCGACATAGATAACGAAGTCATCTTCCAGCGAGGTGCGGAGGCCATCGCGGGTATTTTTTTCGTCATCAACAATTAGGATGGTCTTGTTCAAATTTTAGGTCCGTCTCAAGTGGGACAAAATTTCACCATTGAAAGCAGGGTGATGGCAACACACAAGTTAGCCTCTTCGGCGGCTTTCAGCTTGCCAAGTGAGAGGCACTAGCCCTCATTGAACTAATGAAACGACTTGTTTTCCTTCCTTTGCTTACTGCCCTAGCCCTCTTGGTGCTGACCGGTTGTCAGACGACCTCAGGTGGCGGAAGAAACTCCTTTTCATTCGATCCGCCGGTGAAGCAGCCGATTAACCCCGCCAATGTCAAACTGAAGCTTAGTACAGGGGCGCAGAGGCTTTATGTTGTGGAAGGCGACAGGGTTCTCCTTGCCACCCCTGTCTCGGTGGGTACGGCGGCCACCCCGACGCCGCATGGTGATTTTACCATCTATTCCAAGACGGAGAAACGTCGCCGTTATAGCAGTCCCGGAGCAGGCTATCCTCTGACTTATTGGATGGAATTTAAGTCTGCTTATGGCATGCATTGGGGCTTTGTTAAGCCAGTGCCCAGCACCCACGGCTGTGTTCGCATGCCTCTCAAGTCTGCTCAGAAAACTTTCGCTCTTATCCGAACTGGTACCCCAATTAACATTTCCACAAGTCAGCCTTGGGATGCCACCATCGGAAAATCTCTGCCAAGGCTCGACGACTCTCCTCTACCTAATCCTCCGATGTCCTACCTGCTCAGCCCCAAGGTTTTTGCCGATGCGCGCCAGGGTAAAATGTGGCAGTTTTAGGCCCTCTTCATTAGCGGAGCAGGCATGGGGTAAGAAGGTAAAGGGTGCCATAGCTTGTTTTAGCTACCGCAGGCGCGGAGGTCTTCCAAGGCTGGGGAGAGTCTGGCCATTTTTCTGATTCACGCTGGCCCCAAAAGAGGTAATGGACTTGTAGCCGACGGGCAGCCTCTCGCCAATTCTTCCTTCCACTCATCAAATCATCCAGCCTGCGGTGAACATTCTTATAGCCTAAGCCCTGGCTAAAAAGGTGACCATCATGCCCCATCACCACGGGTTGTCCGAGAAGGAGTGCTGGGTGTTCGTAGGATGGGGCAACCGCGAGTCGTTGGTTAATCGGCATCGAGCGCAGAGATGCTTGAACCGCGGCAAGTTCTGCCCGATCGGCCAGCTTGTAGCCATGCCGCTGATCTAGACCGGCCGCTAGGCTTAATCCACCCGAGGCAAAGAGGACTAAGCAGGCTACGCTTCGAGCCCACTGGGGCCAGAGATGGATTAACTCTGACCAGAGAAGGGGCATAATAGTGAGGTAGCCCCAGAGAATCAGCTTGGTGTTGTCCCAAGGCCAGGGAGCTAAGGCAAAAAGAAAACTGAAGAGTAAGGTTGCCAGGCCAACGGAGAAGAACACCCGGTTGGCCGGCTGTCCGCTGCCCCGGCGGAAAACCATCACTCCCACAACGACCACGAGTGGGAGAAAAGCCCCGAAGTTCCATAGCCAGAACCCAAGTCCGTCATCTCCTTGCATCCAGCCAGGAAGAAACCGCAAGGCAGAGGGTGCGGTCAATCCAGCGGTGACCATGAGAACCAACCAAGTGGCCGGAATTGCGCTGATCATGCCTGTGGCGAAAAAGGTTCCTGACATTTTGTGGCGCCAGTCTGAGACGGCGCAGGCTAGGAGCACGGCGCTGAGAAAAATAAAGGCGGGTGCGTTGAAGAGGGGCATGCTGGCATAGAGTGCGGCCTGTGCCAGAATTGGTAATTGTCTTTCGCTTCTGGGTTCACCGAGTTCTGCTCGCCAAGCCGTCATCAGAACCAAGCCGGCAGGGAGCGAATAAAGCAGACCTCGTTGGGTAACAAGCATGGTTAAGAAAGGGTTCTTCCATGCTGTCTTGGCCTCCATGATGTCAGGTCCACTGATTTGGATGAGGGTGAGTGCCCCAAAACCCCCAGCGAAAAGAAACGCCGCTACCGTAAATCCGCGGCCCCACCGCCAGAGGGCAGCCGCCGTGGCCGCCGCTCCTAAAAGACCGGTCCAGCGCAGACCTTGATAGAGCGGCAGACCAAGAACTTGGAGAAGAGCGTTCCATAGGTCCATTCCAGGGTGGTACGGAAATATTGCTCCGGCCAAAAACGGGTTGGATGGCCAGAAGGTGCCTCCGTGGGCCCAGCGTTGGATCAGATTGAGATGGAGTGACATATCTCCCAGATTATGGGGAGAGAGAACTCGGAGTTCATTGCCTTGCGGGTAGATGATCCAGAGGAAAGCTCGGAGTGAAACAAGGGCAAAAATAATAAATAGAGTGGTGTCGGCCAAGGTGAGGTGCTGCTTTGGTGCCATGGCACCGCGTGCCGTCAGGCCAGCGGCGATTGTTCCGAGAAGAACCGCGACCCAAGCTCCTGAGGTATCGACTCGGCCCGCGAGGGTGGCCATTCCTGCCGCGCTCACGGTGGAAACAGCAGTGAAAACCAGTCCCGCGCAAAGTACCTTCCACCCCGTCATGGCTCACCCCTTCGCGGCTTTGGCTGATTTTTAAGATTTTGCTGGGCCATCAGTAGTTGGTCGGAGAAGAAAACTACGCATTCCTCCATACCGGAGCGCAGACGGAATCGGTATTCTTCAAAGTCCGGCCCTAGGATGACGCGTAAGTCGTCGGCCTTAGCTGCTTCGATAACATGAAAATCAGCGATGGGCGTCTCAGGAGGGATTTCTCCTCCGTGGTAACCAATATTAGGGAAGTCCCCCAGAATCCAAGGTAAGGGGTAGTAGCTTTCCAGATAGACTGCTCCAGCTGTTTCTTTCCATTGCGGGTTGGCCTCGGAGAGCCGGAGCAGTGGTTGGGTTAGGGTGTCTAATTCGCGGTAAGTCTGGACGTAGACGTAGGGCTCAGCGTCGTTTTCGTATTGGAAAAAATTCAGCTGGATCGTCATGCCGATTGATGTAGTGAGGAGGAGTAGGCCAAAGAGGCGAACCCACCATTTTCCAGAGGTGGCGATAGCTGCTCCGAAGAAAAGAAACCAAGGCCAGGTGAGCGAAGCCATGCACCAAGGTGTTTTGTAGGGTACCAGGGAATAAGCGAGCAGGACTCCGCCACCAAGGATGGCGATCAGCCGCGGTGCCGCGGGGCTCGGCCAAGCGTAGCTTACGGACCAGATCAATCCAGCCAAGGCTGGCCACTCGTAACGAGCCAGGAGCGCCAGCCAGTAATAATTGATCCATGGTAGAATTTCGTAAGCAGTTTTTTCGTGGCCTTGGCCCTCTGCCCCGGTTTGGATCCACGCGCTGATTGCCTCGAAGGGACCCCATAGTCCGGCCGGATGGAAAAAATTTCCGGAGTAGAAGAAGAGCAAAAGGAAAAAAGCTACCGCTCCGGCCTTAGCCGCATCTCGAGGCTTCCAAGTCCGCTCTCTTGCACGGTTTAGCGGTGGATGTAGGGAGGAAATTTTCCCCCAGCCAGCAAGGATACCGCCCGCCAAGGCCATCGATCCGAGATGGAGGAGATAGGTTTCCTTATTCAGCATCATCCCGGTTAGGCCCAGCACAGAGGCCCAAAGGCCTACTCTACTTCGTTCTAGCCAAAGGGCGATTACCCCCCAAGAAAAGAGCACGGTGAAGAGAACAAACCACGGCTCATGAATCGAATAGCGGCTATAGAAAACGCCGGAGGCAGAGACGGCAAAGGCCACCCCAGCCCAGCGGGCAGCCTCGCGACCGAACCACCGGCTAAAGAGAAAGAGGGTCGGAATGGTGAGCAAGCTGGCCAGTACGGCCGGTAGGCGGATTGACCAAAGGTTGCGTCCCAGCAACTCCTGAAAGATAAATACGGTGTAGAAATGCCACGGTCCGTGAAAATTGTCCGCTACGTAAGCGAAGGTCCCCGTCTCCCGCAGGCGGTCGGCGAACCAGCCGTTAACACCTTCGTCAAAATGGGGGGCTTTCAGGTCCAGCATGATGAGGCGCAATCCCGCTGCCAGAATCATGATGGCTATGATGTCCCATGGGATGTGGCGGGTGGGGGAAAACCTCAACATAGCAGTGTAGAGTAATGACAGAAACAGAGTCCCCCGACGTATCAATTGTTATTCCTGCCTATGCCGAGGAGCGACGAATTGGCTCGGCCATTACCGCGCTTCGCTCCCTCGCCTTGGAATTGCCACGTTTGGGTGAAGTTCTCCTAGTGGTTGAGCCATCTGGCGACCGGACCGCCGAGGTGGCAAGGGAATCAGCCCAAGGTCATTCTCTCTTCAAGGTGATCGAAAATAAAGTGCATCGGGGCAAAGGTTTCGCGGTCCGCACCGGTATGTTGCAGGCTGAGGGCTCGCTCATCTTCTTTATGGATGCCGATCTGAGTGTGCCGCTAGGCTATGTCGCCCCTTTTCTGGCTCATCTCGACGAGCATCCAGCCTCCGCTGTGGTTATCGGTAATCGGCGCCATCCTCAGAGCATTGTGACCAAGCGCCAGCGTTTTTTGAGAGAGCAATCGGGGAGAATCTTTAACCACGCGGTGAGGAAACTCGGCCTTAGTGCCAGTAACGATACCCAATGTGGGTTTAAGGTGTTTCGTCGCGATGCAGCTCGGAAGATTTTTCAATGTGCCAAGATCGACGGTTTTGCTTTTGACACTGAGGTCCTGCTCTTAGCCGAGAGGCTAGGCTACAGGGTGGACGAATTGCCGGTGGAGTGGGTCAATGATGAGGAGACAAAGTTTCGTCCCATTCGGGACGGCTGGCGGAGCTTCAGTGATCTCTGGCGGGTGCGGCGGATCCTGCAGCGGTAGGGAATGTTTCTCGGCTTTGGCCTGGTGGGCTGGTGATAAACTTCGGCGGCGGGAGAGACTAAAGCGTTTCATCTCGATTTTTTACCAGCTTCGAGGGAGGAGCAATGCTCAGCATTGGAAAAAATGAAGCCAGCCGAATCCGACTTGAGGAAAAATGCGCGGTGAGGGAATCGAACCCCCGACCAACTCGGTGTAAACGAGCCGCTCTACCGCTGAGCTAACCGCGCTATTCTTTGGAAAACAGAGCTTTAAGTGCTAATAAGTCTCTTGTTTTTTCTTTCTCATGACTTTATTTCCGTTCGGTCAAGGGAGGTATAATAAAATCGTATTTCATTACGAACAAGAGCGAATAAATAGGTCTGGAAATGACAAACCATCAATATTTGAAGTATTCAAGGTAAGCTTTCTCGCTTGAACCAGCTTTTCTTCTAGGCCCATCGGTGAGGAAGCCTGTCCCTCGGCCTGCTTAGCGCTGAATGACCCGCCCATCTGCCTTCAAGAAGTTAAGGCCGAGGCGCCCCGAGGTTTGATGAACTGGCCCGTAATCGGAGCAAACCGTGAGACGGCTGATCTTTTTGATTTGGAATATCCCACGCCGTCCATAGATATTCACGTTGACGGGGATTTCATCCTGGATCACGGGAGAGAAGTGGTAACTTGTCCCGTGGATGGCAAAGTTGCGCAAGGTGCTGGCATCGGTCGGGCAGATCAGGGTTTCTCGGTTAATACCATAGGGCTCAAGGACCTCCAGAGCGGTTCCGCTTTGACCGGCATATTCTGGAGGAAGTGAAGGTGGCTCGGTCTCGATCACTGGGTAGCGGTAGTCGTTGTCGGCGATAGAGTTCTGCACCGCAATACCGATTTGCCGCAAGTTGTTGACACACTTAGCTGAGCGGCCGCGCTCAATTACCGAAGCAATGGCTGGGGATAAAAGAGCCGCCAGCAGGGCCACGATAGCTAGGGCAACAAGAAGTTCAATCAAGGAGAAACCTTGGGCTGTCTTGGTGGATATCATGGGTCGTCCTGTCTTTTTTCCACCTTGCGCTCCCAGTAGCTTTTCGAGCGAGCAATACGCTGTGCTGGAGTCATCTTGGCCCAGCGAGCGGCTCGGCGGCTTTCCATTCTTTCGGCTACCTCGGGTCGGTTGAAGAATTCTTGTGCCTTGGCACGCCGTTCTGCCTCCGGCAATTCGCCCATTCCCTCCCAAAACTGGCGCATGGTTTGGAAATCTTTCTGTGCCTGCGCCTGTTCCTCTTGGGGGAGGAGGGCGATCTGTGCCTCGACCCTCTCAGCGATTCGAGAGGGGTCTCCCATGCGGTTGGACCACCCGCGGCTTCTTCCAGCCTCATTAGAGCTGCCAGTGGTTCCGATCCAGCTGGGGCGGCGTCTGTTGCCATCCTCGCGCTCCCATTCATTGGATTGACGACGCAGAAGAAAAATCTCCAGAGAGACTCCGCCGGCTTGACGAAAAAGTCGGGGAATAACCTGAGATATTGTGCCGTTTTTCGGAGCGTAAACTACGGGATTCCACGCTGCTGGTGCGGCGATGAAGATCCCCGTTTCTTCCGCCGCTTCCTCGAGGAGAGCTGAGAGCTCGCCCTCGCCGCTGCATTTCCACTGGACTCGCCTAAGGTCGAGAGGGGCTCCGGACTCGGGTTGGACCATATTAAATCCACCACGGCCATGGGCTGTCCAATCGGTCGTCTCACCCCCAGAGCGGAAGGTGTTGAGCGCCGCATCGATAGAGGCGCGGTCGAGGGCTCCTAAGTAACCGAGGCGCCAGGAGGAATCGGTGCGCACACTGAGGATATCGAGGGCTTTGATAGGGGAGGCGCGCTGAATGCTAATCGATACGGTGGTGTCCGGATCGAGATTTGAGGCGATTTCTATGCCACTCTGTCGACTTATGTCCCGGAGAACCTTGCTGACAGGTGCTTTGTCGTAATCCAAGGTGACTAGACCCCAGCCTGTATAGACCTGCCACAGCCCCCAAGCAGCAAGAATGCAAAGAACAGCAGCGAGCCAAATAAGCCTAATTTTCATCAATCTGTTTTAACCCCGCATCCCTAGCTGAGTCGCGTTTTTCCCTCAAAATAGTTTCCCTGCCTTTGCCTTGCGGTTCTAATTTTACTTGTTATGGTCTTGCACATCTTTGTACTCACATGACTGATTCTCAATCCCCTGCAGGGCAGGAGTCTAAACTCCATTTTCTTGATTACTGGCGCGTCATTAGACTGCGCCTCCCAATCATTATTCTCGCCTTCCTCCTAGTCGTTGTCACCGCCGGCATCACGACCTATTTTCTCCCGCGTTTATACCAGTCGACGGTTATTCTTGAGGTTGAGCAAAATAACCAAAAAATCCGCATCTTCAGTGAGGGTTTTCAAGGGGGGATGGGGCAAGACCCGCGATTTGCTACGACACAGTATCAGATCATTCAGCGGAAGGAGATGCTCTACCCCGTAATTGAGTCGCTGGGCTTGGTTAAGAGGTGGTCGGAAAAATTTGGAATCAACTCCAAGGAACAGGCCTACTACAAACTACGCGGCATGATTGATGTCAAGGAGCTGCGCAACACCAGCCTCTTGCAAATCAGTGTCGATAGTACCAATCCACAGGAGGCCTCCGATTTAGCCAACTCAATTGCCCAAGAGTATCAGCGTAAAAGGGTTGAAGATCAACAGGCACTGCTCTCTCGTTCGTTGTCCACCCTGCAAGGAGAAGTGGAAAAGCAACGCGACAAGGTGCTGGAGGCGAGTATTGAAATGAGTCGAATCCGGACAGAATTAGGAATTACGGATCTCAATCCAGATAGCCTCGAGGATCCGATGATCGCTCAAGAGACCGTCCTCATCAGTCAGGAGGCCAGAGTAAACGAAGCCCGAACTCGTGCCGCTACGATGAAAACTCGGTACACTGAGATCGAAAAATTCACCGGCGACGAGTTGATGCGCTCCCTAGAGACTCTAGAGATTCGGGACCAAACTGTTGCAACCATCCTGCCTCAATATCAGGAGATTACTTCTGAGCTAGCCCGCGCCTTGCAATCTGGTCTGGGACCTCGACACCCGTCGATCTTGTCCTTGGAGGCGAAAAAATCCACCTACGAGCGTCAACTGGCTGACCAAGTGTCTAGTATCCGTCGGACCTTGAAAGCGAATCTTGATATCACGGAGCGTTCCTTGGCTACGATGGAGGAGGAAATGGAAAATTCTCGTTTGGACCAGCGGGACTCTAAAACCCGCGGGACGGAATACGTGCGGGCAAAAAATAATTACATTCAAGCCAAGCGCATTCTCGAATCAGCTGAACTCAGATTTTCGACCGAGACGATGCAGCGCAGCATGCCGATGAACCCAGCTCGTATCTGGGAAAAAGCTGAACCAGCCACTGGACCTTACAAGCCCAAGGTCGCATTAAACATGGCCCTTGCCGTGATTGTC
>CAXMPH010000026.1:9573-9835 GCA_964195055.1 uncultured Chthoniobacterales bacterium
GTTTATTGGTTGGTCTTGGTCTGGCCTTCTTCCTCGAATATCTCGACACCAGCGTGAAAACGATGGAGGACGTTGAGAACTTTCTCCAAGTTCCGGTGCTGGCGGTCGTTCCCAAGAATATTAGTGTTCTCCTGCAGACCCCGGAAGCCACCGGTGACGCCGAGGCCTATCGTATCCTTAGGACCAATGTAGAATTTAATCGCAAGTCCTCCGATGATAATACGGTAACTTTTGTCAGTGGTGGTGCCGGCGAAGGAAAGTC
>CAXMPH010000027.1:0-9737 GCA_964195055.1 uncultured Chthoniobacterales bacterium
TGGACGACCGCCAAAGCCGACGATATTGCTTATCCCCATCGACGAAGCGACCAATCGAGAGTGGGTACTGAAAGGGAATTTTCCGAAGACGTAGCCAGGAAAAAGCGCCTCCTCGAACCACTTTTTCCCTGTGACGGTGGCGCGTTGAAAACGCAAGAGGGGACTAAAGACCTCCAGTCCGAGCCGCGTACGCAGACACTGTGCAGCTAACTTCTCGTGCTTGGCCTGCGTTTTCAGGCAAAACCACAGAGGATCGGTCGACTCAAGGATCGGATTATTTTCCATGGGGCAAGGTCTGAAGAAGAGTAGAAAACACAGGATAAAATTGCCAAGAAGGCGACAGATTAATTGATCTTTCAACGATCTGAAAATCGGACAGATAACTGGAATCTGACGGTTTAGGTTCAAAAGGAACCCTTCACTGGGGAAAATGAAACACCATCAAAGGAAAAGCCGAAAGATCATTTTACAAGGAATCCACTCTTTCAGCTCCTAGTAAGACGGGTTCGGCCATTCGACCAACTCCCCTGCAAAACTTAGCCGGGGAATATTGGGAGGAAGCAAGACCCTTGCGATCAAGCGATCAATCTTCAACGAGTGAGTCCATCACGGCGCGAGCGATCTCATACCGAACCCCACACCGTGGGCAGGATACGGTGATGAAGGGGTCTCCCCCAAATATTCCTGCTAGGTCATTTCGAAGGGCGGGCCAGATCGCTCTGGCAATTCGGTCGGGAGAACAGCCGCAGGCAAAAAAATATTTTCGCGTCTCTAAGGGTTCTCTCGAATCATCCTGCGTCAAAGACAGCACCTCAGCCGCTCCCACCCCCTGCAACCAAGCCAGGTCAGCATCTGGCTGGGCCACGAGAAGGGCTAGACCGTCGCCACCTAGCGAAAAAAAACGGGCAAGGCGCTGCTCACTCTGCTTGTAGAAGGCTGCAACGGCGCTGAGAACATCCGGCCCCAAGAACTCTATCGAGCTCTGCGTCCTCAGCCCACCACCCGAGACGGTTTCGGCGTAGAGGATATTTTTCCCAACCGAGCGCACATTTTCCGCAAAAATCTGACCGACCACCCTTCCCGAAGGACTTTCCGCCACCGCAAATAAATTGAGCGCCTCACTTTCAAAATGGATGGTCCAAGCACAGGTCTCGGCCAAGGGACGCGCCGCCGCGTGGAGAACGAGTGCGGAGAGCAGCAGTTTGAGCTTTTCGTCAACCCCACCAGTCAGGACCACCCCGTTCTGACCGAGATGTAAGTACAAATCCATGAACATCGGTCCAAAATCAGCGTAGCAGAGCAAGGTATTGCGCTTCTGTACGAAGCGACACACCACCTCGGTATCATTGTCTTCCTCTCGATCGCTCAGGGTTTTGTCCTCCTTCTGGGGGCTGACTCTGAAGGGCGTGCATGACTGCGCCACCAGCGGCGAGCTACCATGTCCCAGAGCACCATCGTCGAGAGGTAGGCCCCCAGTCCAAGAGCCGCTCCGGTCAAGGCACAGCCGAGGAGCAAGGGCCCCGGAACATTATAAGCCAAGTCTATCATGGACTCTCTACTAGCTAGCTGGGGAACATCGTGACCGAGCAACCACGCTCCCAGACGGTACTGCCAGTAGAGAATAAAGGGCCAAGTGAATGGATTAGTGATCCAGACCACCGTAATGGCGGCCGGCATATTAAAGCGACAGAAGTAGGCGGTAATTCCCGAGGGCAGCATCTGGAAGGGAATCGGCATCATTGCCCAGAAAAGACCGGTGCAGGCGCCGAGAGCAACCTGACGACGACTGGGCCTCCATAGCTCGGGGGAGAACAGCCTGTCGCCCAGAAGACGATGCAACCAAGTGCCTCGCACATGGCGCTGCCTCGGCACCTTCTTAAGCCATCCCCGGATTTTCGACCGACGCAGGCGCATTAAGCTCATAAAGAGGTGTGGCCACGCCTGCCCCCCGGCAAGGTTGGGGTTTCCAGGCTTGCATTCCCTCTCTGCTCAATTACAACGCGCATGGTATGAAGAAAATAGAAGCCATTATTAAACCCTTCAAAATGGAGCATGTCAAAGAGGCGCTAGCCGAGATCGGGATCGAAGGCATGACCGTGACGGAGGTAAAAGGCTTCGGGCGACAGAAAGGACACACCGAAATTTATCGCGGGAGCGAGTACACGGTGGACTTCCTCCCCAAGGTCAAGGTGGAGATCGTAGTGAGCGACGAGAACGTGACCAAGGCTACCGAAGCCATTGTCAGTTCCGCCAAGACAGGAAAAATCGGTGACGGCAAAGTCTTCATCCTCCCCATCGATGAGGCTATCCGGATTCGGACCGACGAAACCGGCGAGCAGGCCATCTAAGCCAATCCAACCTTTTCTTTTGCAACACCGCGCGGTAACGGCCGCTAACTTCTCTGGAGAAATCCATGGATAACTTACAGGCGCTTATCCTTGGTCTGGTCGAAGGCCTGACCGAGTACCTACCGGTTAGTTCAACCGGTCATCTACTACTGGCTCAGCGACTCATGGGCATCCCGCCTAGTACGGCCGCCAACGCTTTCGCTATTTGCATCCAAGCTGGAGCCATCCTCGCCGTACTCGGACTTTACCGCGCCCGTGTCGCCCAGATGCTGCTGGGAGTGATTGGACGTGACCAAGTTGGACGCCATCTCGCGGGCAATCTCATCTCGGCCTTCATCCCCGCCGCCGTGCTGGGATTACTTTTAGAAAAAACCATCAAACAGTATCTTTTTGGGGGAAATCAGTGGGGTCTTTGGCCTGTGGTAGCAGCTTGGTTTGTTGGAGGCGTCGCCATTCTTTGGGTTTCAATTTCACGGCGGCGACGGGGTGCAACCCCCAGTGCGGGATGGGATCTTGATCAACTCACCCTACGGATGGCCATGATCGTCGGGGTTGCGCAGTGTATTGCCATGTGGCCGGGAGTGAGCCGGAGCCTAGTCACCATAGTGGGGGGCGTCCTCGTCGGTCTCTCTCTCCCTGCCGCTGTAGAATTGAGTTTTCTCCTTGGGGTTATCACCCTGAGCGCAGCCACCGCTTACGATGCCCTCAAGTATGGACCCGAAATGCTTTCGACCTACGGTCTAACACCTCTCCTCATCGGCTTCGGGGCAGCTTGGATATCTGCGGTTCTCGCCGTCAAATGGATGGTTGGTTATCTCAAGTCACATGGCATGGGTATTTTTGGATGGTACCGAGTTGTTCTGGCCGGAGCTGTTACCATCTGGCTTCTCTGGCCGAAGGCCTGACCATTCCTATCCTATGAGTCCAATATCACCTGACCTGCAGTCGGTCGTCCTCTGCGAAGACGTCAGGACAGAGGCCAGTGGATCGCAAACCCTCGTCGGGGTCATCGGGGCCATTCCCACCGCCAAACTCCCCATTGGTTTTTTTAAACTCTGCTTATGGGCCCGTTGGTGTGGCGGCATCGGGCGGTTCCACCAGGAATCACGATTGGTTAACCCAGAGGATCAAACGGTGGCCCAAGCCGCCATTAATTTCGAACTGCGCGAAATCGAGGGTACAACCACCAATGTCCACTTTTTTGGAGGAGTACAGATCAAGGATTTCGGCGTTCATCACATCGAGATCACCCTCGATGGAGACATGCGGATGCGCTTTCCCGTCCCCGTTGTCCGAGGCAAGCAAGCCCCCAACGCCTCTCAGCCTCCGCCTTTCAGCGGATCCTAATCAAAAGTCCACCATCTCGCCGTCTCGAGGAATCACCACCTCCTTCACCTCAGGCAGCGCCCTCTGGGCTTGGGCCACCAGCATCTGCTCCCTGCCGGCCAGTCCGGGGGCAAGGTGATTGAGAACCAATCGGCCAATCGACTTTCCCTCAAGAAAGTGAAAAAGTTCATCTGGCGAGAAATGGGACAACTCACAAACCAAAACATCACAGGGAGTAGCCAAGAGCGCCTCCAGATCCGTGGGATGGCCAAGATCAGCCGAAAAAACAACCCGGAGGTCTTGGCATCGTAAATCGAGCGCGAAAACTTTAAATCGTTCGATAGCCCGCTTATCGATGAGGCGCCCTAAAGACTCCAGGTGGGTTGTCGGGCTCGGGGTCACCGAAACTTGGGGACCTAGCGAGATTACCCGACCGGCCTCCCAGGGAGAGAAGTTGACCGGGAATCCCAGCAGATGAGCCGGTAAGTAAACCGCGCTCAACCAGGCTTGGAGTGGATCAATCAGTTCGTTAGGCAGGCAGAGTTGGAGGGGTCGGGTTCGAGGTTCCAACCACGCCGCCTGCAGCAGCATGGGCAAACCCCCGATATGATCTGAATGTCCGTGGGTAACCAGCACCGCATCAATTGCCCCGGTAGGAATTCCAGCTTCCCGCAAGCGTTGGCTACATGGTTCCCCAGCATCAATGAGCAACCCCATTCCCCCCACCCTCAAAAGGCAGGAGGAGAAGAATCGTCCAGGCACGGGAGCACCAGGTCCCGTACCAAGGAAGGAGAGTGATCTCACAAGGAATTTGTAACCCCCGCCCCACGCGGGGGCAAGCCGACCGCGCTTGCCCGCGGGACACGCCATCTTTAACTTAAGCCGAACTTAATGCGCTTTGCTTTCCGTTGTCTTTTAGCTTTGCTTCTGCTCGCCGCCCCCGTTTCGGGGAAGGAAAAGAGCGGCCGCCTGCAGTACGCCACCATCCGCAGCGCTGATGGTTTTGATCTACCAGTGGGGAAGCCCAATGCCGAAGGCTATTACCGCTCCCGCGGCCTCATCAGCGGCCGACACATGGGAGACGACTGGAACGGCGGATCCGGAGGTAATAGCGATCTGGGAGCTCCGGTCTACGCCACCGCCCACGGGATGGTTCTCTACGCCCGCAATGCCCGCATGGGCTGGGGCAAAACCGTCATCATCCGCCATGCCTACTGGGAAAAGCTGAAATGGAACTACGTCGATTCCCTCTACACCCATCTGCACCAAATTTTTGTTCGGGAAGGTCAGCAGATCAAGCGAGGGCAACTGGTCGGAAGTATCGGGACTAATCGTGGGATGTACGTGGCGCACCTCCATTTTGAAATACGGAAAAACCTCCGTATCGGAATTAACCAAGGCTCCTATAAAAAAAGCTTGGCCAATTATCACAAGCCCTACGAATTCATTTTGAGCAAACGTCAACTTTCAGGTGGTGGCCGGCGGGTCAAGATCCCTATTAACACTTTTCGTCTGCAAAATCGCCAAGTCAACCAGATGGGAGAAGGCTCCCCTCCGCGTCCAGAAAAACCATCGGCCGCTCAAAAGCGAGGTGACTTCAAGGTAAACCGATTCGGCACCGAACGCCGCTAAGCCTACAGTCGGCCCCGCAGGACGGCGTAGTCAAAACTATCAACAAGAGCCAGCCAACTCGCCTCGATAATATTGTCAGACACCCCAACCGTACCCCACGGAGCCGTCCCATCGGTCGATGAGATGAAGACCCGGGTACGCGCCGCCGTTCCGAGGCGACCATTAATGATGCGAACCTTGTAATCATCCAGACGTACGCTCGCGAGGATCGGATAAAACGGCTGCAGCGCCTTGCGCAAGGCCGCATCGAGAGCATTGACCGGGCCGTCCCCTTCTCCGGTGATACAAACTGACTCGCCACCGACACAAATTTTCACGGTGGCCTCGCACTTATTCACCTCGGCGCCAAGGCGCCCAGAGCGGAGAAAATCACAATGATATTCTTCAAACTGAAAGAGCGCCTCGTGCTGGCCCAAGAGACGCCGCAGCAGCAGCTCAAAAGATGCTTCGGCCGCCTCAAATTCGTAACCCTCATGCTCCAAACGTTTGACTTCCTGAAGGACTTGAGTGACCGCAGGAGAGCCCTTACTGACCTCGAGACCCATCGACCGGGCCTTGACCAGAACGTTACTCTGCCCAGCCAAGTCGGAGATGGTTACCACCCGGGCGTTCCCCACCAAGGTCGGATCAATGTGCTCGTAGGATCTGGCCAATTTTTGCACAGCATGAACGTGTAGTCCCCCTTTGTGGGTGAAGGCGGCACTCCCGACAAAGGGTGCTCGGATATCGTGGGGTACATTGGCCACCTCATCGACAAAGCGAGACAGTTCGGTCAATTTTTCGAGGTCGGAGACCAAGGGTCGATCTGTCTTCAACTGCAACAGAGGAATCATCGTAATAAGGTTACAGTTCCCTACTCGCTCGCCATAGCCATTGACCGTGCCCTGTACTTGAATGGCCCCGGCGGCGACGGCCGAAAGAGCATTAGCCACCCCCAATCCACAATCGTTATGGGTGTGGATACCAACCGGACAGTCCAAAGCCCGGCAAGCCGCCGCCGTGGCGGTAGCAACAAAATCCGGCAAACTTCCTCCATTGGTATCGCAGAGAACCACTAAATCTGCTCCGGCCTGGGCGGCAGCACGAATACTGGATAAAGAGTAGTCTGGATCTTCGTGGAAACTGTCGAAAAAGTGCTCTGCGTCGTAGAAGACCTTACGACCACGGTCATGCAAGAACGCGACCGTATCCCTGATCATAGCCAAGTTCTCTTCCAAAGTGACCCCAAAAACCTCGGTAACATGGAGAGGCCAGGTTTTACCAACAATCGTGACCACCGGGGTCTGGGCCTCGATCAAATGTCGTACCTGCGGATCATTCTCCACCTTGACACCGCCGCGGCGGGTCATGCCGAAGGCAGTCAACTGGGCCTGCCGCCATGTCTTTTTCGCCGCCTCTTGGAAAAATGCTACGTCCTTGGGATTCGATCCCGGCCAACCACCCTCGATGTAGTGCACTCCGAAGTCATCCAGCCTCTCCGCCACCCGCAACTTGTCTTGGACACTGAAAGAAATGCCGGTTCCCTGCGTACCATCACGAAGGGTCGTGTCGTATATGGTTAATCGCGATAAGTCGCTCATCCTTGCAGTTCACAAGAGTTGGCTGCCGCCCCTCAATCCTCGGTTTCAGAATTGTTGATCGTGTCGATGAGGAGGCGCAGCGTGCCGAAGTCTGTTTTCTTGGGTGTGAGAACGAGACGAGCAAGGCTCTGATGCTCGGATCGGAACATTGGATTAACGGTCCAGTCTCGATCATCAGGCTCTTCCGGCGGTATTTCGGACTGCTCGATTTCCGGCTTAAGCAAGGTATCACGAAATTGCTCATTCAAATTAGTCAGGCTTTTGCTGGTAAGCGGCTTTTTGATCCGGATCACCATCTCCTCGCCGACCCAACGATAAGATTCAAACACTTTGTAGAATTGCTGAATGTGCGCGATGGCCTCCTCACAGGAGTGCATCACCTTAAAGAGGTGAAAATCCGAAGGGGAAATTAATTCCATACGCAAGAGGTCATTCTTGACAAAAAACTCCCAGGTTTCCCAGTAGCGCCCCTCCTTGGTGTCGAGCAGGATCACCGGCATGATTTTGCTTTTCCCTGTTTGCATCAGGGTTAGGCATTCGAAGCCCTCGTCTTGGGTACCAAGTCCCCCGGGAAAAAGAACAAAAGCGTCGGTCTCTTTGACAAAATTGACTTTACGGGTGAAGAAATAATTAAAGTTGATCAACTTCTTATCACCATTGATCGTCTCATTGGCCTGCTGTTCAAAGGGCAAGCGTATGTTGAGTCCGAAGCTACTCTCACGTCCGGCCCCCTTTTGGGCCGCTCCCATGATGCCGTCGCCTCCGCCGGTAATGACCATGAAGCCCTCTTCTACCACTTTTCGTCCGAGCTCCTCGGCCATCTTGAAGGCCCCTGTTTCAGGAGCAAGGCGAGCGGAACCAAAAACCGCGACCTTGCGCCGGTCGGCGTAGGGTTGGAAAACTTTAGAGGCGTAGCGCAGTTCCTTGAGAGAACGGGCAAAGAGTTTTAAATCCGCCACCGGAGCTTTGTCTCGCCCCAACCGTAATGCCGTCAGAACAAGTTCCTCAACCAGTTCAGGGGAGTCCAAGCAACCACTTTCGGCTACGAGTGATTTGACTGCTGCCTCTTCGTTTTCTTTCATAAGGACAGAGGACTATGAACCCGTATAAACGAATTGCACGAAAATTCCCACGCCCCCCAACTCCTCACCTCCACGTTTTCCTTTTTTGAATGAATATGATCCGATGGCTGGCCTCGAACTTAGAGCAAGGTTTCTCCTAATTGCTTCAACGGTAGTCGAGACGAACGACCAACCATGCCCCAATCCCGATAAATAGGATATTGGGAATCCAAAGAAGGAGGTAGGGGTAGGCCGCTGGGTTATCATTCATCATTTCGGCCAAAACCACGAAAAAGAAGTAGCTAAAAGCTAAGGCTAGACTGATGGCAAAACCCACCGAGGTTTCCTTCCTTTGAGCGGTCACCCCTAGCGGCATGGCTACAAGGGCAAAGGCCACGCAAGCCAGAGACAAGGAGAGGCGTTTACTGACCTCGGTCAGAACCCGGATCCGCTCTTCGCTCTTCCCGACTTGGGGCAAGCGATCGAGCAATTGCGTCAAAGTTAAGGAACGCAAAGGAAGACTACGCAGACGGTCATTGACCAGATCTTCCAGAGGGATGCCGATCGACACCTCCTCGGCGGAAACGCCGTGTTGGATCTGCGTGAGACCATCTGGCCAAGTGTCATCTCTTTGCTCAAATCTCACATCACGAAGACGCAGAACGAGCTCGTTATTATCGGGGTCTGTCTCGATTACCCCGTGGCGGGCATAGATGATCCGTTGCGGCCTTCCGTTGCGGTACTGCTCCACCACGGTTACATCAGTCAAATTGTTGCCGTCTTTGCCTCCGACGAAGATTTTTTTACCCTCGAACTGATCCACCACTTCATCCGGGACAAAAAGAGCCGCCGGATTGCTTCGCGCCATATTGGCAATGGCGGCACGCATAGCCTGCTCAGCCAAGGGGGCAACCTGGGCATTAATCCAGAAGCAGAAAGCGCTAAGCAACAAAGCTATGGCCAGCACGGGAAGGCAAACTCGAAGCAGGCTGACCCCGCAAGCACGTAGGGCAATTGTTTCATTGTCGGCCGACATTCGCCCAAAAATCAACAAAACGGCTGTGAGGAAACCCCAGGGAAGAGTGAAAGTCAGGGAAAAGGGCAAAACATAAGCCATGAAGAGCAGGACATACTTCAATGGCACATCACGATTGATCAGCAAATCGAGCAACTCCTTGAAAATATTACCAAGGACAAGGACCAAGCTAAGGACGAAAACTCCGTAGAGAGCAGTAACCAGAACCCCCTGGCCGACATAGCGGTTGATCAAATTCATCGTTGGATTAAAGGTACTTCCGATTCCACCGCGGCAGAGTAGCTGGAGAGGAGTACTTTGCAAAGTTAGACGACGACTTTTCTCATTGAGACGGAACCCGACCTCCTCCAAGGTTGTGTTCGATGTCGAACCCAACCTCTCTTGACCACAGGCGCCCCGGAGCACCTTGCGTTTTTGTTATCTTCGGCGCCTCGGGCGACCTGACCAAGCGCCAGCTCATCCCCAGCCTTTTCAACCTACGTTGTGCTGGCCTGCTACCGAAAGAGTTCGCCGTCATCGGCATCGCTATCAGTGCCGGAGACGACAGCACCTTCCGCGCCCAGATGAGCGAGGACATCAGACAATTCGCCAACCACTCAGTCGACGAGGATGAATGGAATGAGTTCATTTCGGGGTGCTATTATCTCTCTGGCGATTTCAATGACTCCTCCACCTTCGGAGACTTGAAAGAGAAAATCAGCGCAGTGCAGAAGAAGCACCACATCTCAGGTGGCAATATTGTCTTTAACTTGGC
>CAXMPH010000028.1:0-9673 GCA_964195055.1 uncultured Chthoniobacterales bacterium
CGTGTTGCCGTGATGGTTCAACCCGAGGAGGCACTGCTCACCGCCTTGCAGGAATCCAGATTGTTTCATGCCCTACAATTTCATGGAGGTGAATCACCCGCTTTTTGTCAGCGATGGGCAGATTTCTATGTTAAGGCACGGGCCCTTTCTCATAAAGACTCGGCCGATTCCGCCTTGGCTGACCCAGCTCCATGCCTGTTGCTCGATGCCCACGCACCTGGACTCTTTGGCGGCACTGGAAAAGTGATTGATTGGTCCTTGGCGACCGCCGTCCGGACTTTGGCTCAGCGTCCGGTGGTGCTCTCTGGGGGCTTGACCCCTGAAAACGTGTTAGCCGGCGTCCGTCAAGTGTCTCCCGTGGCCGTCGATACGGCCAGCGGGGTGGAGTCATCCCCGGGGATCAAAGATCCAGTAAAGATGCGCGCCTTTGTTGCGGCGGCGCGGGGCTAGGGAAGAGATGCTCCCGGACCACCCTCAGTCACGCCAATCGAGGGCACCTTTCTTGATGGCATAGATGTATCCGATGGTCAGCACGGTGACGAATCCCGTCATGCTCCAGAAGATAATCGAGCCATGCTGGGCCAGAAATTCACGGTAAATAACCGCCCAAGGATACATGAAGACGATCTCGATATCAAAAAGGATGAAGAGCATGGCCACGAGGTAGAATTTGACGCTGAATCTCGGAGCGGTCGTCTCGCGCATGGGTACGCCACACTCGTAAGCCATATCTTTCATCGGATTACGTTTCCCGACACGACCGAGCATCAAGCTGGCTGCGAAAATCGAAACAGCTAGTCCGACCGCTACGACTACGTGCAGCGCCAGAGGCAGATATTGCTCTGTCAGCATAGCGGCGCCCTAGCGCGGCAATGGGTCAATCGGCTCCAAGGCATTGGCTAAGGAAGCCAAACCGCGGTACTTCTTGCCTGTCTTTTTAACCATTCCACGAGAGACGAGGTTTTGTAGCTTCTCGTAAGCACGGAGACGGAGCATTTCTTCGCCACCGCTGGCAGCGTTGCGTTTGCGTAGCTTTTCGTGAACTAATTCAAAAAGCTGCTTGAACTCAAAGGAACTTTTTTTGGTTAGAACACCCACAAGTTCCTCGGTAACCAAGTCTGGAAGACGACGCGAGAAAGCACTTTTTCTTTGTATCGGCATGACACTACCTTAGACCAAGTCCTTTCCCGCAAGCGAGAGAAAACTGCTATTTAATAACTATTGATTACTAATTATGAGAGTTAGGCCTCACCTAATTCTCGAATTAAATCCTTGATGGCTAGTGCAATATGCTCAGTTCCACTCTGTGGGGGTTGATTAGGCGCTCCGTGTCCTCCTCCCAAAAGACTGACCAGAGCGTGTGGTCGCCCTGGAATATCATAGATATTCCAGTAGCGGAGACGTCCTGTTTTCTGGAGGGCTTTGGCTAGGGCAACAAACTTCTGCTCAATCATGGGTTGGTGCTCGGCCCGGCAAAGGGCGATCACCAAGTCGTGTTCGGTAAGATCCTCGACCTTGAGAACCATGGGGTTCCGTGGTTTTTCGCCTAGGTGTTTCAGCTTGGCTTGGCCGAGATAACGTTTGGCCTCCGGCGAGAGTCCTTTGAGTCCTCCGGTTCCAAGGATGCCTCTCGATTGAGCCTCCCAAGCCAGCTCGGATAGATCGGCTTGGTGGTTGAACAAGATTTCTGAGAGTCGGCTGCGGTAGTAGTTGCCGCTACAGACAAACATGACCCGCTTTTTTCCTTGAGCGCTCATGTCTTAGTCGTCCTCGGTGCCCTATTCTGTGGATAGGTAAGCGCCCGTTTATTCCCTACCGTTTCTGGTGGGAAAGCACGGATTCGCCAAGGCGACGCAGAGGCCGCTTCCGAGACTAAGCTGCTGGTACTCCTTATCATCGGAGATGAAGTTGCCTGCATGCCTCGTAAAGCACAATCCCAACCGACGTGGCGAGGTTGAGACTGCGGGCCCGCGAATCTATGGGAATGGTGAGGAGGTGGTCCGATTCCGCGGCGAGAAGGCTTTGGGGCAGCCCTCGTGTTTCCCTTCCGAAGACTAGGTAATTTTCATCAGAAAACTTTGTCCCCCAATAGGGACGGCGTGTCTTGGTTGTCAGAAAAAAGAATTGTGCCTTCGGCGTCGCCAACCGCAAAGCCTCGAG
The DNA here is from genome assembly GCA_964195055.1 of uncultured Chthoniobacterales bacterium. GTDB lineage: Bacteria > Verrucomicrobiota > Verrucomicrobiia > Chthoniobacterales > JACTMZ01 > JACTMZ01. Next base: position 2,161 of record CAXMPH010000028.1, read on the forward strand.
AGACGGCCAGCAGTGGACATCGCAGTGCTTCCAGTAATCCATCCCTGCCCGTCGTAAGGACGTTTGATCGAGTTGAAATCCGAGTGGCTCGATCAGGTGTAAGCGGGCTCCGGCAGCGAGGCAGCTGCGAGCGATGTTTCCCGTGTTTTGAGGGATTTCCGGTTCGACCAGAACAACGTGTAGCATAAGTCCTAGGTCTCGTCTCGGTTGATGACCAAGGCTTTTAGCTCGGTCATATCTTCCATGGCATAACTTATGCCCTCTCTTCCGAAGCCGCTGTCCTTGATTCCTCCATAGGGCATATTTTCGGTACGGAAGGTCGGGACTTGGTTGATCAAGACACCTCCAACATTGAGGGCATCGTAGGCTTGGTAGGCCTTGGTCAAGTCGGTGGTGAAGACGCCCGCATGCAGACCGAACTTTGAATCATTGACGGCGGCAAGCCCCTCGGAAAAGGTTTGGTAGGAGTCGAGGATGACCACCGGTGCGAAGGCTTCCTCACATCTAATGGCGGCATCTCTCGGGACATTTTCCAGCACGACAGGATGAAGTACCTGGCCCTCGACCTTGATCGGGGTGAGTAGCTTCGCTCCCTCGGCCTCGGCCGCGCGAATCCATGCCATGATTCTTTGGAGGGCTTCCACTGTAATCATCGGACCCACCAATGTTTTGGGATCACGCGGACTGCCGCTTACGATATTTTGCTGCACCGCTTGGAGGAATTCCCGGCGAAAGTCTTCGTAAATTTCCTCGTGAGCAAAAATTCGTTGGACGCTGATACAAGACTGCCCAGCGTAGGCAAAGGCGCCCACTGCCATTTTGGCTGCATGCTTTTTCCAGTCTGCATCGGGTTCGATGAGGCAGGCGGCGTTGCCTCCCAGCTCAAGGGTGACTTTCTCCTTGTTCGCTACCGACTTGAGCATCCATCCGACATCGACACTACCGGTGAAAGACAGCATCTTCACCCTCGGATCACGGAGAAGTGGAACCACCTGTTCATTTTCGAAAGGGAGGAAGATGACTTGGTTAGCTGGGGTTCCGCACTCGGCCAGAACTTCTCCGAGAAGGAGGGCAGATAAGGGGGTTTTTGGCGCTGGTTTAAGAATCATGGTGTTTCCGGTGGCGAGGCATGGAGCCACTTTGTGGGCCACCAGATTGAGAGGAAAGTTGAAGGGAGTGATTCCAAGAATGACCCCGAGAGGGAATCGCCGGACCAACCCAGTATGTCCAGCTCCTGCGGCCGTTGCCTCCATCGCAATGGGATACCCGTCTGGTTGGAGGACCTCCGCTGCCGTCAGTTCAAAAGTGGCTTGTGCTCTCTCTACTTCGGCCTTGGCTAAGACCAATGGTTTGCCTGCTTCGGTGATGAGCAATTCGACAAATTCGTTGGCGCGCCTTCCAATGGCATCAGAAATTCTTCGGAGTAAACGCGAACGTTCGAGGGCGGTAACCAAGCGGGTGGTAGCGAATGCTTGGTCGGCCAAGTCGAGGGCTTCCTCAACCTGAGCGGTGCCGGCGAGGCAAACCTGCCCAATAGGGGTGCCATCGTAGGGGGAACGAATATCGATCTTGTTCTCCGTAGTCACGGTGCGCCCGGCGAGTTGGAGGGGGTGCTGTTTCATCAAGTATCCGTTTTATGCTTCTCCTCTAAGCTCGACCATCCTTTCTTGCGCAAATGGGAAAGCAATCGCTCGGGGCTAATTGCCTCGGCACGGCCCCGCCTCTCGCCCTGCTTACACCTCCTCTGGCTACTCTCTTTCGGCGCGGAGAGCGCCGAGGACAGCGATGCCGCGCAAGGTCCAGAGAGGGTCGAGGCGGACTTTGCCTCGTCTCAATCGAGAGGCCTCCTTGGCTTCACCCCCAGTGAAAACAACCATGGTGGAGCCATCCCTCAAAGAATCTAAAAGGTGGGCAATCAATCCGGCGTATCCTCCACTCACTCCCGCCCGAAGCGCCTCGGAGGTAGTCCGCCCAGCGTAGCGGCGCACCGGTGAAAAGTCGGCTGTCGGTAACTGCGCTGTCTCGCTAACCAGAGCGCGAGCCAGCGTCTTCAGTCCCGGGGCGATAGCGCCGCCGACAAAAGTTCCTTGGAGATCAAGCAAATCGAAGGTTGCCGCCGTACCAAAGTCGGCTACGAGGACGTTTTTACCGAAGCGCTGACGTGCCTCTGCCATATTGGCCAAGCGGTCCGCTCCAACCGTCTTGCCTTCGACCAAGGTTGTAAAATTCAGGGGGGCTTGAGCATCGATAAGCATGAGGTCGGTCAGGCTGGCCCGGAGAATTTTTTCGACCGGAGGCACGACGCAGGCCGCGGCCGCGGTGGAGGCTCGTGACTTTTGCCAGAGGCTTAGCACCCGCTGGCTGGTTAGTTTTTTGGTTGGCTCAACCGCTAAAATTTTCGGCTTTCCTCTTTTCCTACTAACCACCGCAAATTTGACGTTTGAATTTCCGACGTCGACTACGAGCATTGGATAGATCGCCCCAGGTTTCATCAAAGGAACCTTAGCATACCAGCATCGTTCTGGAGGAGGATGATCAGGTCGAAGGTTAGTTCTCACCTTGGTTCGGAATTTTTTTTGACCGATAAGGTCGACCAGCGTCTTGGTTCCTTGGAATCGTCCCGCGGCCATTCCGAGAAGAATCTTTCTCAAGTTGCTGGCGGAGAGAGAGACTCCATCTAGGAGGAAACATAGTTCCATTCTTGATCTCAATCTCCTCCCCTGAATAGATTTGGGAAGATAAAGTAAATATAACCACTTTCATGCCCCGCTTCACCACCCTCCTTTCCCTGCTTACCCTTGTCGGGGTAAGCGTACTTTTTTTCCTCGTGGCCGGCCAACGCCTAGCTGAGCGCAATCTGCGAGCCATGATTCTGAGTGACCGAGCTACCGCGGCTCTTCAGGCCAACGACCCGCTCAAGGCGGAAGAGTTGCTAACCCAAGTTGGTGCGCTCAACCCAGAAACTCCAAATTTATGGACGCGCCGCGCCCTAGCTCGGATGTCCCTTGGGCAATACGAGGAGGCGATCGTCGCTGCCATGGAAGAGCTCAAGGATAAGCCTACGGATATTAATACTATCGGCTTGTTAGGGGCTGCTCAGATTCTCTCAGATGATCCTGATGCTGGTGACGAGACTTTGACGGTTGGGCATCAAATTGATCCTAGCAATCGGCCCATCGTGCAAAATCTTAGCGAGTTGCGTCGGATGCAGCAGCGTCCTGCTGAGGCAGCCGAAATTCTCGACGGATACCTCACGGAGAATCCCAGTGACATGTTCTTTCAATTTAAGCGAGCCATGGCGGACGTGGCCGGCGATCTGCCCGACCATCGGCGGGCCGATGTGGTATCTTACCTCAAGACCGGCCGAGCCACTGCGGGTGTTTATGTCATCGGTTGTGCTATCGATTTGCGGGACGGCAAGCCCGAAGAAGCGCGCTTAAAGCTGGCTCAAGCCAGTAAAATTGCCAGTCCTCAGGATATGCAAAAAATGATGGAAGATATCTTCTTCCGCGAGCACATCACGGCCCTGCAACTGGGGGGGGATGTGCCTCAGACGGAGGACCCTCCTCTTCCCCTAGTGACACCGTCGTCCTGACTCAGTGGAGTTCCAAAATTACGGGACAGTGATCAGAACCGAGTACTTGTGGTAAAATGCGGGCAGTTTTGACGCGTGGTATGAGTGACTGGGAGACAAGGAAATAGTCGATCCGCCAGCCGACGTTGCGGGGGCGAGATTTGTTCATATAGCTCCACCAAGTGTAGTGACCATTGCCCTTGTTGAAGAGGCGGAAGGTATCAACAAATCCGGCGTCGATCAGAGCTTGGAATTGTGTTCTCTCCTCCTCGGTGAATCCGGCGTTGCCTCGATTGGTTTTTGGGTTGGCGAGGTCGAGTTCGGTATGGGCGACATTGAGATCACCGCAAACGATAACAGGTTTCTTTGTTTCTAGTTTTTTGAGGTAGCGCCGGAAGGTTGGTTCCCATTGACCTGTTCGGTATTCAAGGCGGGTGAGGGCCCGTTGTGAATTTGGGGTGTAGACATTGACTAGAAAAAAATCGTCGTACTCCAAGGTAACAACGCGCCCCTCGTGGTCGTCTTCCTCTGAGTCAATTCCGAGGGTGGCCTCTCCCTCTTTATTTTTGGCAAAAGTAACTACGCCGGAGTAACCGCGCTTTTCCGCGCTGTTCCAGTAAGCCGCGAAATCACTGGGCCATGTTGAGCTCGGAACCTGTTCGGGCTGAGCTTTGGTTTCTTGCAAACAAAGGACATCGGGGTTCTCAGCTGCCCAAAACTGAAGGAGCCCTTTGCCGAGGACTGAACGGATGCCATTGACGTTCCAGGAGATAAGTTTCATGTGATTTTCTTTCGTAGTTCTTTTTCGCTGATCGTGGGGATGCCAAGTTTGATCGCCTTTTCTAATTTGCTGCCGGCTTCCTCGCCGGCGAGAACAAAGCTGGTTTTTTTGCTAACGCTGCCACTGATGGTACCACCGTGGCGACGGATCAGTTCCGTCATCTCGTCGCGTGGGCAACTCAAGGTTCCGGTGACGACCCATCTTTGCCCGGCCAGAACCATGGTGGTTGGCTTGGTCCGCCCATCGCGCTCGCCGAAGTTGAGGCCTTGCCGCTGCAGAATGACTAGGAGCTCTTTGTTGTGGGGCAGCCGGAAGAAATCATGGACTGACTGAGCCATGACCGCGCCGATATCAGGGGTTGCTTCAAGCTCGGCCCTAGTTGCCTGAGCCACCGCTTCGAGGTTGTGGAATTCTTCAGCCAACTTGCGGGCGGCCGTATTCCCTACGTGAAGGATACCGAGCCCGAAGAGGAGACGCCAGAGAGGTTGATTCTTGCTTGTCTCGATGCCGGCCAGAAGATTGGCCGTGCTCTTTTCCCCCATTCGATCCAAGGAAGAGACTGGCAAGGCTGGGAGGGCGTAAATATCCGGTAGCGCTTGAACCAGACCGGCTGAGACAAGCTGGTCGACCATGGCCTCGCCGAGTCCTTCGATATCCATGGCTCCGCGTGCCGCAAAATGACGCAGCCGTCGCCGGATTTGGGCGGGGCAGTCTGGGTTGAGACATCGCACCGTAGAAAAATCAGGGTCACGGAAAACGGTGCTGTCACAGGACGGACATTTTTTTGCTAAACGAAATTTCTTCTCGTTCCCAACCCGGGCCTGAGTGTCAACGCTGACCACGGCTGGAATGACTTCGCCAGCTTTCTCGACAAAAACAAAATCACCGATACGGATGTCCTTGCGGATGATTTCTTCCTCGTTGTGCAATGTGGCGCGGGACACCTGACTGCCCGCGATAGCCACTGGCTCGAGTTCGGCCACGGGAGTGAGAGCGCCGGTGCGGCCGACCTGTACCGTGATGCCCTTCAATTGGGTGCGCGCCCTTTCGGCCTTATACTTGTAAGCCATAGCCCAACGCGGAGCTTTGGCAGTGCTTCCCACCTGGTCGCGGCCTTTGAATTGGTTGAGTTTGATCACCGCCCCATCGGTTTCGAAGGCGAAGTCGTGACGCTCCTTGTCGAGGGCGCTGATGGCCTCCCGTACACTCGCGGGATTGTCCGCTTCCCAGTAGCGGGGGACAGTCGGGAGGCCGCAAGTCTCTAGCCACCGCAGCAACGATGTTTGGCTATCTGCTACCGGTTCTTTCTCCACCGCACCCAGACCATAAAAAACAGCGTTGAGGCCTCGGCTGGCAACGATGGAAGAATTGAGAAGCTTGAGCGATCCAGCGGCGGCGTTGCGGGGATTGGCAAAGAGGGGTTCACCATCTTTCTCTCGGATATCGTTGAGAGAGTTAAACTTTTTTTTGGGCAAATAAACCTCACCGCGGATTTCCACCAAAGGCGGAACTGGACCCTCAAGTTGCAGGGGAATGGATCGGATAGTCCGGATATTTTGGGTCACGTCATCGCCGGTAACGCCGTCCCCCCGGGTGGCGGCTAGGGTGAGTAAGCCGTGGCGGTAGGTAAGCGAGAGAGCAACGCCGTCCACTTTAGGCTCGATCGTCCAGTTCAGTTTGGCGCCCGGCAGCAATTTTTCCATCCGAGCTAAAAACGCCTCGGCCTCCTCGAGAGAGTAAGTGTTGTCCAAACTCTGCATCGGTAGACCGTGACGTACTTGAGAAAAACCATCGAGAGGTTTGCCGGCGACTCTCCGGGTGGGAGAGTCAGGAGTGAGGAGGTCCGGATTGGCTTCTTCAAGGTCGCGTAGCTCGCGGAGAAGCAGGTCGTATTCTTGGTCGGTAATCTTCGGTGCCGCCTCCGCGTAATAAAGGCGGTCATGGCGCGCGATATCGCGCCGCAGTTCAAGGGCGCGGGACGAGTCGGTTGAGGTGGACATAAGTGATAAGGGCCAAGGTTGCTCCGGCCATGGTTCCAAGAATATCGGCGATCCAGTCATTTAGATCCGCCCCTTGGCGGCCCGGAGTAAAGAGTTGGTGCAGTTCGTCAAGAAGTCCGTAAAGAGACACCAGAACCACTGCAGCAAAAAAAGATCCCCATTTTCGCTGTGGTAGGCTGGCTCTCATGGCGCTAGCGGCCAACCAGCCGCCAACGGAAAAGGCTATGAAATGATTGAATTTATCCCACATGAGCCACTTACTCTCGATCATTTTATCCCCAGGGATTGAGGAAATTCCGAAGATGCCTAAAGCCCATAGGCAGAGGAGAACCCACAGGAGGGAGGGTAGGAGGTGGCGAGGCATGAGGCATAAAAAGACACCGCTGATCGCTTTTGGGCAAGCAGGATGTGTTGGTGGTTGTATATGACCAAAGTTGGCCTTTGTTGACCTCGCTTTCTGTTTTTAAAATATTGGCACGTTAAATGCTCTAATTCTTATTTCCGCTCTGCGGATTGAGAGCAAAATAGCTCAAGCTCTGTGGTCTGATCGGTAAGATGGCAGGACAAATCCGGGGGGGTGTTGTCCTGCTTACCGGTCAGACTGCATTGTCTGAGCCTCGGAAGACTGCTCCTTTCGGGCCCTCGTTTCCAGAGGGGGCCGGGTGGGAAAGCGTTGGGCCAGAGATTGAGTAAAGATTTCAACTTGGGCACCACGTCCCACTTGATCAAAGAGGGCCACGATATCGCTCGAGCGCATCCGGATACAACCATAGCTAACTGGTTTTCCGATGTTTCGTTCCTCCGGAGTGCCGTGGATATAAATAAATCTCCCGTAGCTGCTAAGATTCTGAGGCTCCACTCCCTCGAGCCAGAGAATTCGTGTCACAATGGGATCCCTGCCGGGCGCGTTGACGGGAAGTACCTCCCCGGTAAAACTTCGCGACTTGAAGACCGCCCCCTCTGGCTGTGCCCGCCCGATTTTTTTGGCCACCCGATGTTTTCCTAGAGGTGTGCCGTAACTGTTGGGGAGGGAACTTAAGCCAAACTTGGAGGTAGAAATAGGATAAATGGCTACCGTTTCACCCCTATTTGTTAGCAGGATGGCTTGATCGTCCACACTGACGTGGATGACATGGCGGTTGTCGATTTGGGCGCATC
>CAXMPH010000029.1:0-9613 GCA_964195055.1 uncultured Chthoniobacterales bacterium
GTCTTCACCGGAGAGCCGTCCCTTGAGAAAAAAGACTAGCGTCCTCCGCTAATCTCCCTCGGGCCGCCGTTCCAAGGCGGCGTTCTCGAAGCGGGTGTATTCCTTAATAAAAGTCAGAGGAATCTCCCCAACAGGACCGTTACGCTGCTTGGCAATGATCAGTTCTGCCTTACCTGCCATTTCCGAGCGATTTTCCTCGTCGTCCTCATAGACTTCGGGGCGGACAAGGAGAGCCACCACATCAGCATCCTGCTCAAGCGAGCCGGATTCACGCAGGTCGGACATCCGTGGCTTGCCCCCGCCGCGGGCCTCCGGTTGGCGGTTAAGCTGGGCTAGAACGATAATGGGAATCTCTAGTTCCTTGGCGAGCGCCTTAATCCCAGAGGAAATTTCAGCAATTTCAATCTGTCGATTTTCCTGCCCGCGCCGAGTGGTCGAACGACAAAGTTGGAGGTAATCGATGGCGATCATCTCGACCCGGTGGCGGTCGCGGAGGCGGCGGGCCTTAGCCCGCAACTCCAGGATGGTCATGCTGGCGGTGTCGTCGATAAAGATGGCACTTTCACTCAAGGCGGCGGCGGCGTCGTTGAGCTTGCCGTGCTCAGCTCTGGCCAACATGCCGGAGCGAATTTTCTTCATATTAACCCGCGCACGCGAGCAGAGCATCCGCTGAACCAATTGTTGGGTGCTCATCTCGAGACTGAAGACACCGACCGGCTTTGGTTCCTCCAGATTGAGGGCGACATGCTCAACGATGTTCATGGCTAGGGCCGTCTTACCCATGGAAGGTCGCGCCGCCACGATAATCATTTCTCCTGGATGAAGGCCGTCGGTCATCTGGTCGAAGACGGTAAATCCAGTCTCCAGACCACTGATCCGTCCTCGCTGCTGGTACATCTTCTCAATATTTTCGAGAGCGGCGAAGACTTCGTCACGCATGTCCGGGACCGACTTGCGGAAGCGGGTTTCACCGATCGTGAAAATATCGCGCTCCACATCATCGAGCAATTGTGGCACGTCGCCCTGCTCTTCGTAGCAGCGGGCCACCGAGGAGGTACAAGCAGTGATCATGCGGCGAAGCAATGACTTCTCCAAAACGATATCAAGGTAATGCGGGGCGTTGGCCGAAGTTGGCACGTAACCAAAAAGCTCCGTCACCGCTCCCGGGCCACCCACTGCATCGAGGACATTGAGATCGCGCAAACGGTTGGTCAGGGTGATCACATCAATCTGGGCGTTGGCCGACCACATTTCGACGAGGACACGAAAAACCGTTCCGTAAGCGGGCGAGTAGAAAGTTTCTTCGCTGATCTGCTCAGCGCAATTGTTGAGCACCTCGCGCGGGGAAAGAAGAATAGACCCAAGCAGACCCTTTTCTGCCTCGACGTTTTGCGGCAGAGGGCGGTGCCCTTCCGGGGAGGCGGTGGACGAGTTAGTCATACCGCTGAGATTACGGCGCTTAGCCGGGTTGCGCCGCGCGCTGGAGGAGTCCGTCAAATCAACCGGGGATGCCATGAGAAAATCTATTGTGCAGCCAGTGACCGCACCGGGTCAAACGCCGAAGGTTCCAGCCGCGAAAAAGACAATTAACTACTCGGGTTAAGCCCGTCGCATCTCTGGAGAACTGGAGACGAGGAAGCTAGCTCGTCTCCCGCGACAAACTGAGGCTATCTCAGTCTTCGTGGTCGTCTTCCGTGGGGGCCGGAGGAGGATTCTTGGCTGTCACGATGACCTTGAGGGCGGCATGGACATCAGAATGAAGACGAACGTCAACGGTGAACTCGCCCGTTGATTTGATCGGACGCTCTAGGGCGATTCGGTGGCGGTCTATGTCCTGCCCACTTTCGGCCCGCAAGCGGTCGCCGATGTCTTTCGCCGTGATCGATCCGAAGGCCTTCCCTCCCTCCCCAGTGTCGAGAACGAAGGAAAGTTTTAATTTGCCGATTCGCTTGGCCACGGCATTGGCGTCGTTGAGTTCTTTGGCCTCTCTCTCGGCTCGGCGGACTTTGAGCGAGTTGGTCATGCGCAAAGTGGCTCGGGTGACCTCATGGGCATTGCCGCTGGGGATGAGGTAATTGCGGGCGTAGCCGCGGCGGACTTTGACCACGTCGGCCTCGGAACCAAGGTTGGGGATGTGGGCCGTCAAGATAACTTCGGTGTGGGACATGATCTAAATAGGTTAAAACGAAAGACGACAATGGAGCGAGGGCATGGTGGGTGTCAATCTTCGATCGTCATCAACCCCGCGGGACTGGGAAAAATTCCTCGCTAAGGCCGAGGAGAATCACTTGGAGATCTCTGGTCCTTGGGTCTGCCGAGTCTCAGCCGATGAAGTCAGATGAAACGCACTCCGGGGGGACCACCTTCGACCTGACCGATATGATATCCCCCCAGACTCTTAGCCGTTTTCTCCGCTTGCTTGGCCGCCACGATCACAACCATGCCGACCCCCATATTGAAGACCCGAAACATCTCGTCCTCCGAAACCTTGCCCGCTTTGGCGATGACTCGAAAAAGCGAGGGCACCCGCAGGGCACCCCTCTCGATTACCGCGGCACAGCCCTCGGGCAGGGCCCGGGGCAAGTTGTCAGGCAATCCACCGCCGGTAATGTGGGCCGCAGCATGGAGGACACGCGGAGGCAAAGATGACAAGGCGGGTTCGTAGTTGCGGTGCACCCGCAGCAACTCTTTCGCCACAGTCCCCCGGCAGCCGGGCAAACGATCGTGCACTCCCAGCTTGAGCTTTCCCAGAAGAACCTGACGAGCAAGGGTATAGCCATTGGTATGCAAACCATTGGATGGCAATGCGATGAGAGCGTCACCCGAGCGAACCCTTGAGCCATCAAGGAGGCGAGAGCGGTCCGCCACCCCGACAATGGTGCCGACCAAATCGTAATCAGATCCATGGTAAAGCCCCGGCATCTGCGCCGTCTCGCCCCCGAGTAAGGCACACCCTGCCCGGCGGCAGCTTCGGGCCAGACCAGTGATGACCTGGGCAAAGACGTCTGGATCCAGTTTTCCGGCACCGAGGTAGTCGAGAAAGAAAAGGGGTCGTGCCCCCATGACAGCGATGTCATTAACGCAATGATTTACCAAATCCTCTCCCACCGTGTCATGACGTTCGGCAAGAACAGCGATTTTCAATTTAGTTCCTACCCCATCCATGCTGGCCACCAGCACGGGATCCTTCATCCCTGAGAAAGAGGCTCGGAAAAGCCCTCCGAAGGCACCGATACCTCCCAACACCTGCGGTCCGTGAGTCTTTTTCACCAAAGCCGGCAGCCGGTTCTTTAAGTTATTACCTAGGTCGACATCGACCCCGGCACGGGCGTAGGCGGCAGAAGTTTTTTTCACAAGGAGGAATTCTTGAACAGTCGAGGGGCACCATCGGCAAAGAAACCCGAACGCGGAGGTCTCTTTTCCATGGCGTCCTTCCTCAAATCGGCGTCGACATCCAAAGGATAATCACCGGTAAAGCAGGCGGTGCAGAAGTCTTGGGCCGGCGATCCGGTGGAAGCAACCATGTCATCGACCGAGAGGTAGGCTAAGCTATCAACCTCAAGAAATTTTTTGATTTCGTCCGCGGTCATCCGGTTGGCCAAAAGTTCGTCAGGATTGGGAAAGTCGATGCCGTAATGGCAGGGAAAGCGGTGAGGAGGGCAGCTGATTCGCAAATGGACCTCGCGGGCGCCGCACTCGCGCAGATTGACCACCCGAGCGCGCGCCGTGGTGCCTCGGACGATGGAATCGTCCACCACCACGACACGCTTACCGCGCACGACGTCGGCAATGAGGTTCAATTTCACCCGCACATCAAAATCCCGAATCATCTGAGAGGGTTGGAGGAATGTACGGCCAATGTAGTGGTTGCGAACAAAGGCCTGTCCCAGAGGAATGCCACTGGCCTCGGAGTAACCCTGGGCGGCGTAATTCCCCGAGTCAGGAACCGGGACGACAAGATCGGCTTCGACCGGTTCCGTCCGGGCCAAGCGACGCCCCATCTCGATACGCATCTCCGCCACATTACTACCTCCGAGGTTGCTGTCTGGCCGGGCAAAGTAGACGAGTTCAAAAACGCAGAAAGCCTTTCGCTTGGGAGGGAAGGGACGCAAGGAGCGCAGGCCACCTTGTTCGATAATAACCACCTCGCCCGGCTCGACCTCTCGTTCGAACTTCGCTCCGATGAGGTCGAAAGCACTCGTCTCCGAGGCAAGGGCCCAGCCGTTGCCAATACGCCCAAGGACTAAGGGACGGAACCCGTGCGGATCACGCACCCCAACCAGCGCGTCAGGAGTCAGCATGACGAGAGAGAAGGCCCCACGAAGAGCTCGGAGAGCGGTTAGCGGTTCGCCCGCAGAAGCTTGGCGGGCGAGGAGGTGCACGATGATCTCACTGTCCGCGGTTGTTTGAAAAATTGAACCGAGCTCCTCAAGTTCGTTCCGCAAGGGAGCCGCGTTGACGAGGTTTCCGTTATGAGCGACTGCCAGCGGACCCCGCACCGTATCGGCAACCAAAGGCTGGACGTTGACCAAGGTACTCGATCCGGTGGTCGAGTAACGCACGTGACCGATCCCCCGGTCACCTTTGAGTCGCTCAAGGGAAGCCGCCTCAAAAACCTGCGAGACAAGGCCCAATCCCCGATGGACATGAAAAGGTTGATCCTCGCCCTCGCAGGAGACGATACCCGCTCCCTCCTGCCCCCGATGCTGGAGGGCAAAAAGACCGTAATAAGAGAGCATGGCCGCATTTTCATGGCCAAAGACCCCAAAAATACCGCACTCGTGTTGGGGGATAGTAGAAGATTTGCCCAAAGCAATAGATTGATTGAAGGGTATTCTAGCCAAACGAGATTCTTTGACAATGCAACCCTCGCTTGCCTCGGCTCCGCGGGGAACGCACTTTCTTTGACTGGATGAAAAAGAAATACCGCCCCAACGTAGCTGCCATCCTCCAAAGATCTGACGGACTCCTCCTCCTCGGCCAGAGATCCGACTTTCCCGAGAGCTGGCAATTTCCCCAGGGGGGTATCGACCAAGGCGAAACGCCTGAGGAAGCGATCCGTCGGGAAGTTTTCGAGGAGGTGGGTGTGCCCTCGGCAAACTATCGTATTGTGGCACAGCGTGGGCCCTACCATTACGATTTTCCGGGGGGCAAACTCCACCGCGGCTACCATGGTCAGGTGCAGCAATACTTCCTCTGCAGGCTGACCACCTCATCGCCGACCGAGTTTGAACTCGCCCCAACTTGCGGTGAGTTTTGTTCGCTGAAGTGGGTGCCGGTAGACAGCTTTCCTCTCCATTTAGTCCCTCCGATGAAGCAGTCCGTCTACCTCCAACTCCTGCGTCACCTCTTCCCCTGCGCCACCGATTCAGATTGACCACAGGGATCGGCGCAATAGGGTGAAGCGCCTATGTTGAGCTTTGGATGGCTGACCGTCGTGGTCTCGGGAGTCTTAGGCACCATGTGGTGGGTCTCCCGTCACGACAACAGGGACTCTTAAGCAAATTATCCTATGGCGATCCCTCTACGACCAATTTCCCTCGTCCGGTTTCATTGGAAACTGAACCATCTAAAGCCACCCCTGCCGGAGGTTCCCAAGCCTTACACGATGCGAGTGGCCGCTGAAAATGAGCTGGCAGAGGCCCAGCGGGTGGTTCACGCCAGCTACAATCTCGACCACGAGTGGAGCGGGGCAGGAACCTACATCAATGAGGTTGTCCTTCCCGGCCTGAAGAAAGTTTTTGCCAATGAGGCGAACTGCCTCTTCGTTCTCCATGGAAAACGGATCATTGCGGCCTCGGCCTACGCGGCCGAGCCGGAGGACGGAATCCATCTTGTCACCGGCCCCTGCGTCCTTATTGAGTACCGCAGCCGAGGCATCGGTGGGGCCCTGCTTGGGGCTACCCTCAATGCCCTCCGAGGTGGAGGTCTCAAAGAGGCAGTCGGGCAAACTCGTCCACTCTCCCCTGCATCCAAATACCTCTGCGGGAAGTTTGGCGGGTTACCGCTGGAGAACCCTAAGGGAAGCTCTCCCCCGCCGACCAAAGAGTCAGCAGCGGCGGCTTGAGCTTGCGGTAAAGTCCCAAGATTCTCTCGGCCGAGACCCGAGGATTAATTCCCTAGAGGAGGAACCTGCCGGATGAGAGTTCCCCCAGCCCCGAGTCCAAGAATCCGGCTAGCCACGCCAAGGAAGCTACCGGGAGGGTCGGTGAAGGTCAGTTGCAACGCCCCCCCACCCGAACTGACTCCACGCATAAGATGGCGGTCAAGAAGTCGCTCGACCGCCAAGGCACAATTGGCAGCCGAATCAACCAAGGTGATGCCTGGCCCAGCAACCCGGGCCAGAGATGCCCTGAGCAGCGGATAGTGGGTACAGCCGAGGACTAGGGTGTCAACCGAGCCACCGCGCAAAGGCCCAAGGTAGCGCTCTAGCACCATATCGGTTACCTCATCCTCCACCAGGCCCTCTTCAATGAGAGGCACAAGGAGAGGGCAGGCCACGCTAGTCACCTCAATGTCAGGACGAGCGAAACGCAAAGCCCTCTCATAAGCACCGCTGCCGATGGTGGCCTTGGTTCCAATGACCGCAACATGCCCACTACGAGTCGCTCTCAGGGCAGCTTCCACCCCCGGTTCGATAACCCCCTCGATCGGAATATCTAAGATCTGTCGCAACCGAGGCAGGGCCAAGGCAGACGCAGTGTTGCAGGCCAGCACCATCATCTTGGCTCCCTCCCCGACGAGCAGACGCCCAATTTCTTCGCTGTAGCGCTCAATCGTTTCCTTGGTCTTTCCCCCGTAGGGGACGCGAGCGGTGTCTCCCAAATAAAGCAAGTTCTCTCCCGGCAGTTTTTGCCGCAGAGCTTTGACCACGGTCAAGCCACCAACCCCCGAGTCAAAGACAGCAATCGGAGCTTTGTCAGATGGCATAAGGAAACAGATGAGGGCGAGGTAAACTTGGGGTCAGTACTGCGATTGATTCTGCTGCTCTCCCAAAACGTCAAAAGCGAGCGGAAGATTAACTTGAGGCGCATCCTTGAGAGTGAACATGAAAAGAAATCCGACCCCAATATCCCCACTGGTCTGATTACCAAAAGTTGCTCGGTTATCAACCACGAGGAAACCCACCGAAACCAACCAGGAACTGAGATCACGATGGAGCATGTAGCGTTGCACATCCCACGTTTCATAGGTGAGATCGTAACGAGCCGAAGCGCTCAAGGCCCAGTTATCGTTGACCCGCCAGAAACCACCACCAGTCGCCTGACTATCATCTTGAAAGTAAGGGTTACCTTCAATGTAGCGCTGGGAGAGAAACATGGAAAAGTCAGAGATCGGCTGCCATCTCATGTAGCTGTTGAAGTCGGTAAAACTGCCATCGCCGGTGGAGATGGGGATTTGGGTATAAGTTCCGACGGTGAACCAAGGCACCGGAGAAAAAGCGATATTGTTGTAGAGGTTGGAGAGGTTTCCCGGGTCGTCGAGGTAGGGATTGTCAAAGTTTACGTCAACAAAGGTTTCGATAGAAAACCAAGTGAAGGTGTCGTCGTTTCTCCGGGTGAGCAACCGATTGCGCACCCCGAGGCGGAGAAGATTAGAGGAATCAATACTGTCGATCGCGGTAAACTGAGGAAAGTTGAGTGAAGGCAACTGCGTCGAAGGAACGAGGCGGTCAAATTGCAAAATTTCATCAGATCCCAAGCCGGTATTCTCGACCAAGGCGTAGTTGGCAAAGGGCTGAATCACATGCAGCAAGCCATCAAGCCCTAGCGAGGTGGACTGCATTTTTTCGAAGCGAGCCGACAACTTGAAAGAGGCTTCGAGACCGGCATTTAAGATCGGGCGAAAAGTGGCACCACCATAATCTCCTCCAAGCGAAACATCGTTAGAGTTTCCTGTCTGGCTGTAATAGGTGCCGCGAACACCCATTCGAGGGGTCAATGAGAGCCATCCAAAATAAGTGCCAGGGTAGGATAGTTGATGGAAGGTATCGAAGCGGAGAGTCTCGTAGCCCTCCAGTCCGCTGGTGTTGACCGCAAAATCAGGGTTGTAAACAGCCTCTTGCTGCTGAGTGATATATTCCGGTTGTGTCCCCGAGGGGTACTGTCGACGCAGGTAGGCGGCGCTAGTGGTTCCGTCGTAAAAAACAGGCAAGCCAAAGAGGGGCGCCTGCTTTGCCGACCAAGTAAATTGGGGGAGCTTGGAGGTTACTTCCTGCCAGTTATTCATCATCCAGCGAGTCGTCAGATTGAACTGAGAGTTTTCCGTGAGCCAGTTGGCCGAGACGTTGTTGTCTGGCTGCGGATCGTTGACGTAAATGGCCGGGAAATAATCCTGCAAAAAATACTCGTCGCTGATGCTGTTAATATCTGCGGTTACATAAACATCGTCACTCGCCACCAATCGGTTTTGAAAGGAAACAGCCCAGCGGTCATTAGTTGGTGGCTCCGTCCGGGAAAAAGCGGTGTCGTTCTGCGAGGGATCAGTGTCATAGGTGTAGTAGGCGCTGAACTTAGCCTCGCTCCGATCACCGGGACCGTACCGCGAATCGAGGTCAATCCCCACCCCAACCCCACGCTCACTCCGGTAATCGAACTTGGCCACTGCGTCGGTTTTGCTGGTGAGCGGAAAACGGTAACCCAAGAGCAAAAAAGTGCCCCAGGTGCTGTTGAATCCAGGCTTAATCTGCCAGCCGGTGTCCCCGATTGGAGCATAAAGATAGGGCAGCCAAAAAACGGGGGTCTCTCCGATGTAGATAGTTGCATTCGAAAGTATGACGCGATCGTCGGGGTAAATCCGGGCCCCCTTGGCTTTGAATCGGTAGTCAGGCTGCGAGCTGTCACTGGTGGTCAAGGTGAGCGACTTGGCACGAAACTTCTTCATGGTTGGAGCGCGTAGGCTCAGGGTGCTGAACTTGATTATCTCATCGCCACCCTCAAAATTGAGGGCCCGCATTTGCTTGGACTCCAGATTATAGACCGCGCGCTGACCTGTGAGAATCTGACCCTCATGGTAAATACGGATATTTCCGACGAGCAGAGCCTCTCGCGTCTCGGGATTGTACTCGGCGTAGTCGCAGTAGATATCGGTTCCTCGAAAATGGATTTGCACATTGTTCTCGGCAAGGGCCACCCCATCCTCGAAGCGGGTCTCGCCATCGGAGCGGATCTCCACCGGCACATCGTTAAAACTCCCAAACTGGGCAGAGGCCACCATGCCGAGAGCGAAGGTCGCCAGCAAAGCGGGAACTGTGATACGCATGAAGCGGAAGCCTAAAAAACTAATGCAGCGAAGCAAAAACAATTGTTTCACATCCTAGCGATTCAATCGCCGTAACCGTCCGGATACTGTAGGTGCCACGCCCAAGCGCTGCGGATAATCGCCTCAATATTTTGAAAGCGAGGTTCCCAGCCAAGTTGACCTCGAATTTTGTCGGAACCAGCAATCAAGCGTGGCGGATCACCGAGGCGACGCGCTTTTTCTATCACTGGAATATCCTTCCCGGTCACCTCGCGGCAACAGTCAATAACTTGGCGCACTGAGGTCCCTCCCCCAGTACCGAGGTTGAAAAAGCCGCTCTCCTCCCGATCGAGAGCACGGATGTGGGCATCGG
>CAXMPH010000030.1:0-340 GCA_964195055.1 uncultured Chthoniobacterales bacterium
TGACCCGATTGAGGCGATCCCGCATCAGGTAGACCCCTGGCTTGTGCGGCACCTGATGAAGCTGAGAGCGCAGGTCAGGCTGTTTCTCGTCTGATGGCATACCCAACAATATAGCCGCTGGGCTGCTCTCGGCCATCCTTGCATCGGGTGCCCTCATTGCTAACCTTAGAATTGTGAAATATCTCGCCCGTCTCGCGGCCCTCTGGGCCACCATTGCGTCGGCTCAAGCGCAGGATCTACTGGCGCCAATCCGACCCGAGTCCAGCCTTTGGCAAGTCATGACCTCCGGCGGGCCTGTCATGATCCCCCTTGGAATTCTCTCGGTCATCGCCATCACCTT
>CAXMPH010000030.1:350-4049 GCA_964195055.1 uncultured Chthoniobacterales bacterium
TAACCCAGCGCTACATGGCCACCGCCGATGCCCTCCTGCGCAAACGTGATTACCTCGGCCTCCTCGCCATCTCTAACCGTCACCACGAAGCGGTGGCCCGTATCATGCAGCGCACCCTCGACTTCCTCACCCAGCACCCTGACGCCACATTTAGCGAAGCTCGGGAAATCGCTGAAACTGAAGGCACCCGTCAGGCGGCGGCCCTCAATCAACGCATCACCTACCTCTCCGACATCGGGACGATCGCACCCATGGTCGGACTTTTTGGTACCGTCCTTGGCATGATCAAATCTTTCAGCGTGGTGGCCAGTGACATTGTAGCTTCTCGGCCGATCATGTTAGCCGAAGGCGTCTCCGAGGCGCTGGTGACCACGGCTACGGGCCTGGTTATCGGTATCCCCGCCATGGCTGCCTACGCCTTCTTCCGCGGACGTGTCCAGTCCCTCATTGCCGAGTTGGAGTCGGCATCAACCCAACTGGTGGCGGTGCTATCGCTTGGGTTTCCTCGCCGAAAGTAAAAACTTTCGCTGCCCTCTGCCACAGAATAAGGCTATAAAATTCCCCATGCGATTCGCTCCCCTCCTCGTCGGCGTCTGCCTTGTTCTCTCTGCCTGCGCCACCCCGGAAAACCGCCGCGAACAATATGGCGCTTGGTATCCTTACCAACCGATCCCCTATTCCCCCCCGCTGCCCGGAGATTCCACTTATCCCTCGCCGAGGGAGACAACAATCCACTACGGACCGGACCAAGAAAAGCTAATCGTCGGCACCTGGGGTGAAGGAGGGCACCGCCCCAGCATGGAATACCCAAGCACCCCACAGACGATCGAGCGGCGCATCATTAGTCGCTACAACACCCCCGGGCTACGAGCCCAGGAGATAGCCGACCGGGCCTTGCTCCGCCACTAGACCTGACGACGAAAAAATCTCTCGAGAGCTACTAAAGCACGGCCGCGGTGACTCAAGCTGTGCTTCTCCATCGCCGGCATTTCAGCAAAGGTTTGAGACTTACCCTCGGGGACGAAAAGAGGATCGTAGCCAAACCCATTCGATCCTCGTTGAGCAAGTGTGATCATCCCCTCAATCTTGCCCTCGAAGGTCTGCACCAACTCTCCCTCCTTGACCAAAGCCAAGACGCAGCGGAAACGGGCTCGGCGGTCCACCCCGCTGACCTCCGCCAATTTTTCCATGAGCAAAGATCGATTGCGTGCCATGTCGGCATGGTTGCCGGCAAAGCGGGCCGAGCGCACCCCCGGAGCACCACCGAGGGCATCGACTTCCAGACCAGAATCATCGGCCAAGACCCAGCCATCCTCTGAGGGAGCGGCCGCCAGAGCCTTGATTATGGCATTTTCTCGAAAGGTCACTCCGGTCTCCTCCACTTCGATCCCATCAGATCGCATCGTTAGATCTTCAACCAACCAAGAGGGCCCCATAATTTCCCGCACTTCATCGGTTTTATGGCCATTACGGGTGGCGAGAAGAAGTCGTTGCTTTGACACGTCCATCATTCCCGCCAAAATGCTTCTTTTGACACCCTGACGACAAGTTTTATGTCCAGCCAACGCAAACAATACCCCTTCTCCGACTTCGAATCCAAATGGCAGCAACGCTGGGCCGAAACAGAGGCTTACCGCATGCCCAATCCCGGGGAGGCAAACTTCGATGCATCCAAGCCAAAATATTACGTCCTCGATATGTTTCCTTACCCCAGTGGTGAGGGCCTCCATGTGGGACACCCCGAGGGCTACACCGCCACGGATATTCTCGCCCGCTACCATCGCATGCGCGGATTCAATGTTCTCCATCCCATGGGCTGGGACGCCTTCGGGCTCCCGGCCGAACAATACGCGGTGAAAACGGGGCAACACCCCGCGGTGACTACCTCAAAAAATATCAACCACTTTAAGGGCCAGCTCCAGCGCATCGGATTCAGTTATGATTGGTCGCGCGAGGTCAATACCACCTCGCCAGATTACGTGCGCTGGACTCAGTGGATTTTTCTCCAGATTTATAACTCGTGGTTCAACCCAGCCAGCAACCGAGCCGAACCTATCTCGACTTACCAAGGAAGTGATCCCGAGAGTGTCCGCCTCGCTTACGTGGCCGAGATGCCGGTCAATTGGTGTCCTGAACTTGGCACCGTCCTAGCCAATGAGGAAGTGGTTGATGGCAAAAGTGAAGTTGGCGGCTTCCCCGTCGAGAGACGCCCCATGCGCCAATGGGTCCTCCGTATTACCGCCTTCGCTGACCGTCTTCTCGACGGACTAGAGACGCTTGACTGGCCAGATTCGATCAAGTTGCTCCAAAAGAACTGGATCGGCCGCTCTGAGGGTGCCTTCGTCGACTTCGCTCTGGCAGAGACGGAAGACAAGGTTACCGTTTACACCACCCGGCCCGACACCCTATTCGGGGCCACCTACATGGTGATTGCCCCCGAGCATCCCCTAGTGACGCAGATCACCACAACGGACAACCGTGCCACCGTGGATGACTATGTTAAGTCCGTCGCCGCCAAATCTGAACGCGACCGCCAAGACGCATCCCAAGAGAAGACCGGCGTCTTCACTGGGGCATATGCGATCAACCCGGTCAACGACTCTCGCATCCCCATCTGGATCGCCGATTATGTACTCACCGGCTACGGCACGGGCGCTATCATGGCAGTGCCGGCACACGATGCGCGTGATCAGGCCTTCGCCACAAAATTTCAGCTCCCCATCTTGGAAGTGGTCCAAGCCCTCGAACCAAGCCAAGGCTGCTTCACCGGCGAAGGCACCGCCGTCCATTCCGGCCATCTCGATGGATTGCCGACCGGAGAAGCTAAGACGAAAATTACGGAATGGCTGGAGACACAGGGATTAGGCCGCGCGGCGGTACAGTACAAACTTCGCGACTGGCTCTTCTCTCGACAGCGCTACTGGGGCGAGCCCTTTCCTGTGATCTGGGAAAACGGAAAACACCGCGCCCTCAGTGAGGATGAACTGCCGGTGCACCTACCGGAATTAGCGGACTTCAAACCGACGGGAACGGCGGAACCACCCTTGGCTAAGGCGACGGACTGGGTGCGCTACTCCGAGACGGCCCGGCGCGAACTCAATACCATGCCGCAGTGGGCTGGTTCCTGTTGGTATTATCTGCGCTACTGCGATCCCCGCAACCAGGAGAGGTTCATCGGCAAGGAGGCGGCAAACTACTGGCTGGGAAACGGTTCGAGCCAACCCGGCGGTATCGATCTCTACGTCGGGGGCACCGAGCATGCGGTACTTCATCTCCTTTACTCGCGCTTCTGGCACATGGTCCTCCACGACCTCAACCACCTTCCCACTCCTGAGCCCTTCCAACGCCTAGTTAATCAAGGCATCATCCTCGGGAACGACGGGCAAAAAATGTCCAAAAGCCGTGGCAACGTGGTCAATCCGGACGAAGTGATCAACTCTTACGGGGCAGATGCCTTCCGGCTCTACGAAATGTTCATGGGCCCGCTGGAGCAGACCAAGCCGTGGAACATGGAAGGGGTCAACGGCGTGTACAATTTCCTGGGCCGCGTGTGGCGGATGCTTCTCGACGACAATGCCGAGAAAATTTGTCTTAATGCAGCCGTGTGCGACGAGGAGCCCACCGACGAGCAGAACCGCGTCTTGCACAAGACCATCAAGACGGTGACCGGCGACATCGCCAAACTGTCTTTCAACACGG
>CAXMPH010000030.1:4059-9428 GCA_964195055.1 uncultured Chthoniobacterales bacterium
GGGAACTGGCAACTCTCGGGCAAGCTCTCCGACATCGAACCGACGCCAGGACAACTCCGTGTCCTCCACACCACAATGAAGAAGGTCACCGAAGATCTCGGCACCCTATCCTTCAACACCGCCATCGCGCAAATGATGGTGTCCGTCAATGACTTAACCTCCGCCGAGAAGTGCCCTCTCTCGGTTCTTCGGTCTCTCCTCGTCCTTCTCAGCCCCTTCGCCCCTCACATGGCAGAGGAGTTGTGGGAACGCCTAGGCTCAAAGTTTCCCGGTTTTGAGGGTGCAGCTCACGAGCAATCTTGGCCTGCCCACGATGAGTCTCTCCTGAGAGAGAGTGAGGCCACCATCATCCTGCAAATCAACGGCAAGGTCCGAGGCAAAATTGTCGTGAACAAGGACGCCTCCCGGGAGCAACTCGAAGCGGCCGCCCGCGAGGATGAAAAGTTCGGAGCCTTGCTCGAGGGAGCAACCATTATCAAAGTCGTGGTGGTACCGGCTCGGTTGGTTAATTTTGTTCTACGGAAGTAGCCACATCGGCTTGCCTGCTTGCCCCTGGGGTGGATAATTTAATCCACCCCCATGAAAACAAAATCTGCCATTTTTCTGGCTCTCACCTTGCTCGCACCTCCCCTTTTGGAGGCCAATGAAGATCGCTTCTGGAGTTACTATAAGCCTCATCCGAGCAATACCATTGGCACCGAAGAGTGGTGGCAAGGAAACGCCGCCAGCGGAGATTGGTGGGGCACTCGCAACTATCTCGAGAAGGAAAAGGGCATCACCTTCTCCATGACCTACGTAAACAATATCGCGGGTAACCCAACGGGAGGACTCGACCAAGGCTTCACTTACACCGACAACATTGCCTTCGGAGTGAAGCTAGATCTGGAGAAGACGATTGGTTGGAACGGGGCGACCCTGACGGTAGCCGCGACCGATCGTAATGGGGTGAGTCTTTCCCAAAATTACATCGGCAACCAGTTCACGGTTCAGCAAGTCTATGGCGGCCAGACTATTATTCTGACCGATCTCTTTCTCGAGCAAAAATTCCTCGACGACAAAGTGGCGATCAAAGCCGGAAGATTTTCCTCTGGTGATGACTTTGCTAGCTCGCCGCTTTACTGGCTCTACATGAATAACGGGATTGACGGGAACCCCCAAGCTCTGCCGGTCAATGGCAGTTTTTCCGCTTACCCTTGGGCCACCTGGGCCTCCCGCCTGAGGGTTGACCTTAACCCTGAGTGGGTCGCCCGAGTGGGTCTCTATCAGGTCTCCGACAAGACCTTCAACCGGAGCCTCCATGGGGTAAACTTTTCCTTTGAACCCGGAGATGGCGTCATGGCGGTCAGCCAAATCAGCTGGAACCCTGAATTTTTTAAGCGCCCCGTCACCACCTCGGCGGCGGCCCAAGCCAAGGCGGCGGTTACTCCCTCCGGAGGCAAGGTCGTCTTCGACGAAAACAAAAACCCGGTCACTGATCTTGAGGAAATGCGGGGACTCCCCGGGCACTATTGGTTCGGCGGCTACTGGTCATCTTGGGAGTATCCTCAGTTCGGCCAGAGCTCCACCGCGACCAATGCCTACGGATTTTACTGCCACGCAGACCAGATGGTCTACCAAGAATCAGGAGGAAGCAGTCAGGGACTGATTCTCTGGACCGCTTTGGTTCTCTCACCCCAGGAGAGCATCTCCAAAGTCCCCTTTCAGTGGAATGGCGGTATCACTTACCAAGGTCTACTGCCCGGACGAAATCTCGATAATACCGTCTTCGGCCTTGCTTACGGCAGTTTCAGCGACGACTACAGTTCTGCCGGAGAGGCCTACCAAGGAGATCCAGCCAGCTTCGAAATGGCACTGGAATGGGGCTACCGGGTACAGATGAGCGAGTTCTTCTACGTCCAGCCCAATCTCCAGTACATCGTTCAACCAGGTGGCACCGGCTCCATCCCCAATGCCTTGGTCCTTGGAGCTCAGATCGGGGTGATTTTTTAGGACGGAAGCCTTCCCGACTGCTTAATCATTTCCTTGATTCGTTGCAACTTATCCGGCCAACGGCTGTCCCATTGAGCCACCGGAACGGGAAAACGCTCGGTCCAGTTCTCTTCACCCGTTGCCCCCGGCACATTGAAACGTTCCTCCGTGCCAAAGAGGTCCGTGATCATGCTGACCGCCAACCAAGAATTGCTGGCGAGCAGGCCACGGAGAAGAGCTTCATGGATTTGGTCACTCCACCGCGCAGGCAGGGGCACGTTCATCTCAGAAAAACGACAGACTTCCTCCAGCTGACGCAAGCCGGCCTTGGCCCGATGAGGATCCTCTGACTGAGAGTCCGCGTAGCAACCTTCCCAATGGGTTCGGAGGGCGGGATGGTCATGGGTGGCGTAGGTGGCGAGGGAAAGTCTTTCGTAATCCCGGCCCGGGGTCGGCCATCCGTCCGGACCCATCTCCCAAAAAGGAATCTTAAAACCGGGTATTTCTTGCTCGATCAAGGCGGGACGAACATAGGGCGACAACTCACCGAGGTCTTCCGCAATCAGCCGATGGCAGCCCGTCTCCTCCACCATCATCCGAAAAAGGCCATCCCCCTGCTTCCGGTTCATCTCCATGTTTTCCGGGCTTGAGTCGTCGCGAGGCACGAAGTGAGGCAGTTCGCCACCCGCCTTAGTTCGGGCCTCGTCCTCGGTAAGTGAAAGGAACTCCAAATTGTCTTGAGGCCGCCAAGGGAAGCTGAAGATACGAAAAAATCCAAGGGCATGATCAACCCGGAGAAAGTGAAACATATCCATGGTGGACCGTAACCGCCGCCGCCACCAGCGATAGTCATCCTTGGCCATCTCGGACCAACGATAGAGGGGGAACCCCCAATTTTGCCCCCATTTCATGGTGAACGGATCAGAGGCAAAAACTTTTTCTGCCGGAGCACCGGCGGACCGGGAAAGATCGAAAAGTTCCGGTTGGGCGAAAACGTCTGCGCTGTAAATACTCACGCCGACAGGGACATCGCCCATCAGGGCAACTTGCCGAGCATCGCCGTAAGACTTCAACTCAGACCACTGGCCATAGGCAATCCACTGCACGTAGGCATAAAATTCCCGTAAAAGGCGAATTTTGCGGCGATCGAGGGGCCGAGTGGAGGCCAGCCATTTTTTGGCAGTGACAAGCGTGCGCTGCTGTTTCGGCCAAAGATCCATGTTTTCATTCTCACCATGATACCGAACCAAGGCACGGAAGAGGGTGTAGGAATCGAGCCAGGCGGCATGGTCTTTCCTCCACGCTTTGAAGATCTTGGCCCGCCGGGTCTGCTCCTTAAGGTGCTTTGCTTTGAATGTTTTCCAAGCGGCCTCAAGTAATTCACGCTTGAGGGCCCGCACCCCAAGATAGTTGACCTTGCCGAGACGGAGGCCCGGCACATCGTGGCGGGAACAGATCTTCCGAAAATCAAGCGGTGAGAGATCCTTAAGAGCGCCCGGGTTAGTGGCGATCGTTGTCGGATCCACGGCCAAGGAGCTAATGCTATTGTAGGGACTATTATCCCCGCCCGCCTCATTGATCGGGAGGATCTGGACCAAACTAAAGCCATGGTCGGACGACCAATCGATTAGTTCTTTCAAGGACTCGGTATCGCCGATGCCAAGGTCATTGGCCGTACGGATGCAGAAGAGGGGGGCAAGGAGACCAGTTAGTTTTTGATCGGGAGACAAGTTCATCTGAAAAAGTTCATAAATCTGTCCCAAAAGCTTCTCATCCTGAAAGCCAAAAGGAGTTGTCGTGGTAGTATTGTTGGCATCATCTCCATTTTCGAACTTGCAAATAGACCGAAAAAGACCTAGAAGCTCCGAGTCGGATCAACAACTTACCTCATTTTTTATGGCAAATCTTACAAAACGCGACATGGTCGTAGCAATCAGTGACGATGTCGGCATCAATCAGCAGCAGACATTCGCAGTCATACAAAAGACCCTTGAGCATATCACTGAAAGTTTGGCCCAAGGGGATAACGTGGAACTGAGAAATTTCGGCGTCTTCGAGGTTCGCTTGACCAAGGCTCGGGTTGGCCGCAACCCTAATAAACCAGAAACCGACGTCGTCATACCGGCGCGGGCCACGGTGAAGTTCAAACCAGGTAAAATCATGCGTCAGCGCGTTCTCCTTCGTACCGACAAACTGAGCAAGCAAAACGGCGCTAAAACCCAAAAATAGGCCAATCCTCCTGTTCCTGACTACCTCCGTCAGAGATCTCTTTGCTGAAGACGCGATTTACGGCGTTGCCTCAGCCAGAGATTTCCCTATCTTGATCGGTTCGCTGCCAACTCTGTCCGGTTGCGATTAATCCGGCATGTCTTCTCGTCAGCACTCCGCCAACAAGCAACCGGTCCTCCGAGTCCGTGGGGCCAGCCAGAACAACCTTCGCGGGGTGGATTTGGATCTCCCACGCGGGCTGCTCCATGTCATCACCGGTCCCAGTGGTTCTGGGAAATCTTCCCTCGCCTTCGACACAATCTATGCGGAAGGGCAACGTCGCTACATCGAGACGTTCTCGCCCTACACCCGCCAATTCTTCGACCGCATGGACAAGCCTCGGGTCGATTCGATCGAGGGAATACCTCCGGCCATCGCCATCGAACAGTCGAACAATGTCAAAACCACCCGTTCTACGGTCGGTACCATCACCGAAATCAACGACTACCTTAAGCTTCTCTTTCCTCGATTGGCCGTGGCGTCCTGTCCGTCCTGCTCCCGGCCCATCGAAACGGAAACGGCCCGAGGAATTTCCAGTAAAACCATCAGCAAGCATCCCGGAAAAACTTTTCTGGTTAGTTTCCCCGTTGGCACCGGTGACTCGGAAAAGCGCACCACGGCGCAGTTCTTCGAATTTTTAACCCAGCAGGGATACCTCCGAGTCTGGATCCATGGAAAAATCCTCCGGATTGACGAAACATCCACGAGAAAGAAACTCCCCGCAGTTGTCCACGTCATCCAAGACCGAGTCGCCACCTCGGAGACCATCCGCTTCACTGAGGCAGTGGAAACGGCCCTGCGCTTGGGCAAAGGCCATATCCTCCTCATTGACCCCGAGACCAACGAGAGCCACCCCTTTTCCACGGGTTGGCACTGTGCTTATTGCGACCTCGACATCCGCCCCCCCACCCCAGGACTTTTTAGCTTCAACCACCCTCTCGGGGCCTGCCCTGAATGCCGAGGCTTTGGCCGCGTCATCGGACTCGACTGGAAGCGGATTATCCCGGACCGGACCCGCACCCTCTCGGAGGGCGTGGTGCGCCCCTTCCAAAGCGGGATGTCTCAGGAATGCCAGGCCGACCTCGTCCGCCACGCCCGAGCCAAAGATATTGATCTCCACTGCCCCTTCGAAG
>CAXMPH010000031.1:0-9286 GCA_964195055.1 uncultured Chthoniobacterales bacterium
GCCGAGCAGCTAACCCTCGAAGGAGGGGCCACTGCTTACGTCTGCCAAAACTTTGCCTGCAAGTTACCCACCACGGACGTGGAGGAACTGCAGCAGCAACTCTTTCCAGAAAAAATCACGGGGGAGGCCACCCCAAATCGGTAGAGCATGAAATTGTTCGCCTTAACCGCCGGCGATTTATTCGCTCGTGTTTTCTTTTGATGGAGCCGTCGCGGGGACATCAATCTCGTAGCAGGTACCCAGCACGCCAAGTATTTCGCCGTTTGCGGAAACCCAAGGGGTCTTGACCGTCTTGACCAACACCCTTTTTCCATCGGGATAAACCAACCATTCTTGGTTGCTCCGAGATTCTCCGCTGGCCAGCATCTCTTGGTCACGGGAGCGGAATGATTGGGCGACGTCATGGGGAAAGAGGTCGAAGTCCGTCTTGCCAATGAGCTCCTCCAGCGGCTTGCCCGTCAGGCTGGCCCAGGCTTTGTTGCCTCCGCAATAGACTCCATCGACATTTTTGTAGAAGACAATATTGGGCAGGGAGTTCATGGCGCTGGTGATAAACTCCAAGCGCTCCTCCGCACTTTCCCAAGCCATTGCAGGAAGAGCGGTGATGATTAATCCTGCGGCGAGCAGGGCGGGGGAGAGGAAAAGATGGGTCATCTGAAAATGAGGACGGCTACCTACAACCAGAA
The DNA here is from genome assembly GCA_964195055.1 of uncultured Chthoniobacterales bacterium. Taxonomy (GTDB): domain Bacteria; phylum Verrucomicrobiota; class Verrucomicrobiia; order Chthoniobacterales; family JACTMZ01; genus JACTMZ01. The sequence continues at coordinate 687 of CAXMPH010000031.1, forward strand.
CTCAACATGCTCCTCCTTCTCCCGTTTGTCTTCTTAAAATTCACTGGCGGGGGGCTTAAGTGCGGTGAGAAAAATTTCCAGGGCGGGTTGGGCAACTGGGGGAGCCCCTCTTTCGATGCTGTGCGCTGTGGTCGAGCCTGTGTTAGCCTTAGAGCACAGTTATGTCCGACAAAGTTATCATTTTTGACACAACGCTGCGCGATGGCGAGCAATGCCCCGGGGCGTCGATGAATCTGCGCGAAAAACTTGAAGTGGCGCGTCAGTTAGCGCGTCTCAATGTTGATGTCATCGAGGCGGGTTTTCCGGTGAGCAGTGAAGGAGATTTCGAGGCAGTCAAAAGCATTGCTACGGAAGTTAAAGGTCCCATCATTGCCGGGCTTTGCCGCTGTCTGAGTAAGGATATCGAGGCAGCGGCAGCCGCACTTGCTCCGGCCGGCCCACGAGGTCGTATTCACGTTTTTTTGGCCACCTCGAAAATCCACCGGGAACATAAGCTGAAAAAGGCCTACGAGCAGATTTTGCACCTTGCTGCTGAGGGGGTGAAGCTGGCCAAGTCCCACACCCAAGATGTGGAATTCTCTCCTGAGGATGCCTCACGGACTGAGCCTGAGTTCCTTGCTCAGGTTGTCGAAACCGTCATTGCGGCGGGAGCCACGACGGTAAACATAGCAGATACCGTGGGATTCGCCGTGCCGGGGCAGTTTGGGGCGCTGATCAAGTATCTCAAAGATAACGTGCGCAATATTGATGATGCGGTTATCAGTGTGCACTGCCACAATGATCTCGGATTGGCGGTGGCTAACTCGCTCGTAGCGGTTCAGAACGGTGCCCGTCAGATTGAGGGTACCATCAACGGTATCGGTGAGCGGGCTGGCAATGCCGCGCTTGAGGAAGTCGTCATGGCCCTGAAAACCCGTGCCGATTTCTTCGGTTCCCTCCACACCGGGGTGGAGACTAAAGAGATTTTAAAGACCTCGCGCATTGTCAGCCGCATGAGCGGCCTCCAAGTGCAGCGCAGCAAGGCTATCGTGGGCGAGAATGCTTTCGCTCACAGTTCCGGTATCCATCAGGACGGGATTTTGAAAAAACGCGAGACCTATGAGATCATGGATCCGATTGAAGTGGGTTGGGGTGGAACCGAGTTGCCTTTAACTAAACACAGTGGCCGCCATGCCATGGTGGCACGTCTGGAGTATCTCGGTTACAAGCTCAGTCATGACGAAGTTGTGTCTGTCTTCTCTCGTTTTAAAGAAATCGGAGATAAGAAGAAATTTGTCTACGACGACGATCTCTCGGCCATCGTTGATGACTCGATGATGCCGCTCACGGACGGATGGCAACTGGTCAAGATGGAGGTCACGGTGGCGACGGAGCTCAAGCCAAAGGCGTGTGTCCTTCTCTCCCGTGGGGGAGAAGCTAGCCAAGGCGAAGCCGAAGGAAACGGGGCGGTGGACGCGGCGATGCGGGCGATTGATACGGTGGTGGTGCGTTGTGGCAACCTCGTTGAATACAATGTTCAGGCGGTGACACAGGGCCACGATGCTCTTGGAGAAGTCACCCTCAAGGTCGACTTTGGTGATGCTCGTCTCATCACCGGTAAGGGGGCGAGTACTGACGTGGTCGAGGCGAGCGCGAGGGCTTATCTCAACGCGATCAATCGTACCTTCATCCGTCGTGAGCTCAGCCAGCCGGTCCAGAGTGTATAAGTGAAGATTGCCGGATTATCTAGGAGCGTTAGGGGAAGCCTCGGCTCAGGCTACCCCGGCAAAAAGCCGTTTTTCCCAGGCCGCTAAGCGGGAGCAGAGCACCGGCTGGAACTGGAGCTCAGGGTCTTCGGTCAAGAGTTGCCGGGCGGCACAACGCGCTTGCTCCAGCAAGGGCAAGTCCTCAGGCAAGCGGGCCAAACGAATCGGAGGAAGACCCGTTTGGGCCGTGCCAAGGAGATCGCCAGACCCGCGCTGGGCTAGATCAGCCGCGGCAATAGAGAAGCCGTCTGGGGCTTCTTCGAGAATTTTTAGTCGGTCGAGTTTCTCCTCCGCTTCCTTACCGGTTAGGAGAATACACCACGACTTTTCCGCGCCGCGCCCGACCCGCCCGCGCAGCTGGTGCAACTGGGCCAGACCAAATCGTTCGGCATTCTCCACCAGGAGAACGGTGGCGTTGGCAACATCGATGCCCACTTCGATCACGGTAGTGCTGACCAACCCCCGAATTTCTCCAGTTCGAAAACTTTGCATGATATTGTCTTTTTCCTCAGCCTTGAGCCGTCCGTGCAGGAGAGCACATTGGTGAGGAGCTAGGCGCTGGCACCAGCGCTCGTATTCGGCGGTGGCAGCCTTCAGTTCGGTGCGCTTGCCTTCCTCAATAACTGGGTAGACAAGGTAAGCTTGGCGCCCTTGATCAAGTTGCTTTCGCACAAATTCGGTTGCCTCTTCTAGTTTGTCATGGGTGCGCGCGAGGGTGCGGATGGGAATGCGACCAGGAGGCAGTTCGTCGAGGAGGGAAATATCCAAATCACCGTAAAGGGTCAGGGCCAGGGTGCGGGGGATGGGGGTGGCGGACATAACCAGCAGATGAGGGTGGGGTGATTGGGCGGTTAGCTTGGCCCGCTGGCGTACTCCGAACTTGTGCTGTTCGTCGATCACCACGACGGCGGGCTTTCCCAGGGTTTCCGGGGAAAAGAGCAAAGCGTGCGTCCCCATAACCAGGCGAGGACCTGCCGCGGCGGACTTTTCTTTCCTAGCCCCAGTGCGGAGCACCACCGGAATACCTAAGGGCTGAAGCAGTTTGGAGAAATTCTCGAAATGCTGATGAGCCAGGACTTGGGTTGGGGCCATCAGAGCGGCCGAGTGGCCGGCGGCGATAGCACCGATCATGGCGGTGGCGGCTACGATGGTCTTCCCGCTTCCCACATCACCATGGAGGAGTCGGTTCATCGGCTTTCCCGATGCCATATCGTCAAAAATTTGCCCAAGGACCTTTGTTTGGGCCCCGGTGAGAGCGAAAGGGAGTCCCTTGATAAAGCGAGCAAGGAGGTCACTGCTTCGAGGGATGGCCGGAGCGGTTGTGGCGATGTGTCGGTGACGTTGACGGGCGAGAACGCATTGCATCTCGAAGAGTTCTTCACGGGCGAGGTGGGCGCGGGCTTGTTCAAGATCGGCGGGGGAAGCGGGAAAATGAATGGCGCGCAGGGCGCGGGCGGAATGGTAGATGGAGGGGGAAGATTCTTTTCCCTCTGGTTGTCCGCTGGAGGTGGACTTGGGCCACAGCTCTGGGACTTCGGTGTCTCTCAAGCCTGCCAAAGTTTCAAAAATGAGCCGTCGCAGCATGCGCGGGCTCCAAGAACCAATGGATGGATGGACTGGGACGATGCGGTTGAGGTGGATCAGGCCACTCTCCGGCGCATCGGCTTCGAGGACTTCGAAGTCGGGGTGATCAAAGACAAGTCCTCCCTTCTTCAGGGGCCGGGCTAGACCATGAATAACCAGGTCCTGGCCGACTTGAAGTATTTTTGAAAGATAGCGGAGGTTGAACCAGCGGCAGCGAACGGTGGCGGGAGGAACCTGAGAGGAGTTTTCTCCAAGAGTGAGGACGAATTGGCACCGACGTCCGAAGCGGTTCATCTTGGCCTCAAGTACATTGCCCCGGAGGCAGACAGCCCCAGCGGGTAAGGTGGAGGGGAAAGCGGGGAATTTTTTCCGGTCCTCGTGTCTTCGTGGATAGTGCCTCAAGAGATCGTGGACGGATTCTAACCCGGCCTCATGGAAGGCGCGTGCTCGGGCTTTTGTCACCCTAGGCAGTTCCCTCAGTGCGGTGCTCCATAAAATATCAGGGACAGCTTCCACTAATTCATTGGATGCTGATTTACATGGTAATTCTGCAGAATTACCATGCGATGTCCCTTTGTTGAGAGATTTTTTTGCTTTATTCCCTTGATGATCAGACATTAATCGGCAGGAGTTTCCCAAAGTAGGTCGATCGTTCCCAGGAGGGTGGCGGCCCGGCGGGTGGGGAAGAGGTGCACCTTGCGTCCCTGAGCTCGCTTCTTGATCAAGCCCGCTTCATGCAACCTTTTGGCGTGGACAGAAGCGGTGGCAACATCGATGCCACATTCCGTCGCCACTTGGTTAACGCAAAGACTGCCATGCCTTTGCAGTAATCTGATAATCTCGATGCGGCGGTGGTTGCCCAAGCCTCCCGCGAGGTGTGCTTTTCCCCGATCTATGTTGCCCATGGAGATTAAAACTATTGGTTATTCTGCAGAAAATCCAATATTACTTCGTGGAATGGATTGAGATTTCTTTTGGAGGGCCTCATGGCTTAGTGGCCTCAGAGCCAAGACAGGAAGAGGGGGCGCTGGAGAGATCAGGTTTTCGCTGGTCGGAGGTGCTGGACCTCCAACTGGAGACTGACGCGTTGACGGTATTCGTTGCGAACGATTTTGAAGGCGATATCCCAGGGTGCTGGGGGAAAGTCGTCGTGGGCGCCATTGAACCAAATGGCGGAAAGGGATTCCTCGCGACCACTCACCCGAAAGCGAATGTGCTTTTCCTTGAGTACATCGGGGCCTTGCGAGGGGGCAACGCTGTGCGCGTAGAAAACCGGCGCCGGATTTCCCATGCCACAGGGCTCCAGCAGGGACAACTCCTCAAGGTGCGCTTGTTCGAGTCCCGCCACCTCAATGAGGGCATCGAGTTTCAATCGTGGAACGAGGTCGTCAGGTTTGAGGCGCTTTCGCGCCGCTTCTATAAAATGCCGACGGAACTCGTCAAAGTTGCGGCGTTGGACGCTGAGGCCGGCCGCCATGTGATGGCCGCCAAAGGGGCCCAGCCACTCGGCGCAGTCACTCAAGGTTTCCACGAGAGAGAATCCATCGATACTGCGCCCACTCCCATGGCCTTCACCGTTTTCATCGAAGCCGATGACCAATGCAGGGCGGTGATACTTGCGGCAGAGGCGGGAAGCAACGATGCCGACAACCCCATGATGCCAACCCTCCCCTCCTACGACCAAGGCAGAGTCGCGGGCGGGGTCAAAATCTTTTGCGAGGGAGGCCGTTGCTGCGGCCAAGACATGCTGTTCCAGTTCCTGTCGTTCGCGATTACAGTCGTCGAGATTTTGAGCCAGTTCGATCGCCTCCTCTGCATCCTCCGTGAGAAGAAGTTGGAGGGAGGCCTCTGCCGTGTTGATGCGGCCAGCGGCATTGAGCCGAGGGCCGAGGCGAAATCCAACCTGGGCGGTCGTGACTGGTGACATGACGGAGGCGATATTCATGAGAGCCCGCAAGCCTCTCCATTTCGTGGTGCTCATCCGGGCCAATCCGTGTCGAACGATGGTGCGATTTTCTCCGCGCAGCGGAGCGAGATCGCAGATGGTACCCATGGCGGCCAGATCGAGAAAATCTCTCAGATCGGGTTCGCGGCGTCCGGTGACTTTTTGGATGCCATGGCAGAGCTTAAAAACAAGAGCGGCGGTGCAGAGGTCGATGTTTCCGCCGGTCGCCTTGGGGTTAACCAAAGCCGTGCAGGCCGCCGTGCCGTTTTTTGGTTCATGATGATCGACAATGACCAAGTCCACCCCGAGTTGGGCTAATCGCTCTGCTTCTTCGGAGGAAGAGGTGCCGCAGTCCAGAGCTACGAGGAGGGTTGGCTTGTGGGTGGCGAAAACGCGATTAAGTCCATCGTGACTGAGTCCGTAGCCTTCCGACTCGCGTCGGGGAAGAAATGATCCGGTCTTGAGTCCAAGGGCAGCTAAAAAACGGTGTAAGATGGCCAGCGAAGTGACGCCGTCTACGTCGTAGTCGCTGTAGAGCACGACATCCTCACGGCGCTCGACCGCTTGGGCGATGCGCTGGGCCGCCTCGGTCACCCCTGGTGTTTCTAATGGATCGGGCAGCGAGGCCAGTCGTGGATGAAGAAAGTTCTCGGCCTCGCCGGGGTCCGTCCACTGGCGGGATGCCAGCAGTGAGGCGAGCAGCGGAGAGATGCCCAGTTCGCGGGAAAGACTTTGGGCGATGGAAGGATCGGCGGGATTCCGCGGTTCCCAAAGGGGGGACAGCATGCCTGTGACTTTACGGACATCATCGGGTTGTGGCAATGCGAAGGGATTGCGCCTGATGGAGAGCAAGGGTTACATTGCTTGGATCATGGATGTAGCAAAACTACCAAAAAAATTAGCCGAGGGTTCCCCAAGATTTTCTAGCCAAGACCGGTTTCTGGTGACCGGCGGCGCCGGCTTCATCGGAAGCGTACTGATCGGGGCGCTCAACCGCTGGCACGGCACGGACCGCATCGTGGTGGTCGACGAACTCGGAAGCGGCGGTAAGTGGCAAAATCTTTCACCCTTACGTTTTGAGGACTTTATTGAATTGGGTGATTTCTATGAACGACTGGCCCTTAATGCTCAGGCCTTTGGAAAATTTACTCATGTTTTCCACCTAGGTGCCTGTTCTTCGACAACCGAGAGGGATGCCGATTATCTCATGCGTAATAATTTTGGCTGCACCCGCCAGCTCGCGGAATGGGCCCTAGGTTGCGGTGCGCGTTTTGTCTATGCCTCATCAGCGGCAACCTATGGCGATGGGGCCGCCGGGATGGATGATTCCTCGGATGATCTTGCGGCATGGCGTCCTCTCAATGCCTACGGCTATTCCAAGCAACTTTTTGACCTTCACGCTCAAAGGGAGGGGTATCTCTCCCAAATGGTTGGCTTGAAGTATTTTAATATTTTTGGTCCGAACGAGGAACACAAGGAGGGCATGCGTAGTGTGGTTAGCAAAGCTTGGCGACAAATTGAGGAGACCGGGCAGGTGCAACTCTTCAAAAGTTATCATCCCGATTACTCGGACGGGGGCCAGAAGCGGGATTTCCTCTATGTAAAAGATGCTGTTGCCATGACCCTTCATCTGGCGGCAACGAAAAAAGCGGGGGGACTCTTCAATATCGGGTCCGGCCAATCCCATACTTGGCTTGAGTTGGTCCACCCTATTTTTGAGGCAATGGGGCGTGAGGCCCGGCTAGAATTTATCGACATGCCCGAAGCCCTGCGTAGCCAGTATCAATACTTCACCCAAGCGGACACCTCTAAGCTGCAGTCCACTGGCTATGCTGGCGGTGTAACCTCGCTCTCTCACTCGGTAAAAGACTACGTCTCCAACTATCTCATGCCGCAAAAGCACTTCGGGGACGGGGCAAACGACTAGAAGTTTCCTTGGTTAGTTTTTTGATAAGTTTATTCCGCCGACTTCGCCTCTGGTTTGTTCCTAGGCGGGAATGGAGCTGGTGGGTTGGCAGATGACGCGGCTTCTTCTTTCTTATCACAATTTGGCTTGCGCTTTGATTATTCCAAGCCAAGGTCAGTGATGACAGTCGACAAGTTTAGGTCAGAAAGCGCACCACCCCGGGTTAAGTATTCGTTTGTGGAATTCAGCGCAGGCACCGGATCGCTTGGAGCCTGACAGAAAAACACAACAAAATATAATATGGGTAATAAACTCTACGTGGGAAATCTCCCCTTCAGCAGCACCGATGATTCGCTTCGCGAAGTCTTCGGACAATGTGGCAGCGTGACAGACGTCATGATCGCCTTAGATCGTCAGACCGGCCGCTCGCGCGGTTTCGGTTTCATCACTTTCTCAAGCGACGCCGAGGCTAATGCAGCCATCGAAAAATTCCATGGCACTGACATGGAAGGTCGTACCATTCAAGTCAACGAAGCACGTCCACGTGAAGATCGTCCCCGCACCGGCGGCGGCGGTGGTGGCGGCGGCGGCGGCGGCTACCGTGGCGGTAGCGGCGGTGGTGGCGGCGGTGGCGGCGGCTATCGTGGCGGCGGTGGCGGTGGCGGTGGCGGTGGATACCGCGATCGTGATCGCGGTGGCTACTAAGCCCCGAGCACAGATCAATTAACCAAAGGGCGCCCTCCGGGGCGCCCTTTTTTATTACCAAGAGAGCGAAGGCCCGAGGCTACTCGGTTCAGCAGATGATGATTGGGAAGTCCGAGAACTCGAAGACTGGATCAGCCTCTGCTCAATTCAAGCATCCGACGGATTGGTCGTTCGGCGCGGAGGCGGAGTTCTTCCGGGAGTTCTATGGCTGGAACGAGGTCACGCAGGCACTTGTGAAGTTTTTCCAAGGTGTTGAGCTTCATGTACCGGCAATCGGCACAAGCGCAATGGTCGGTCGGTCCGGGGATAAAATGTTTCTCTGGAATCTCACGCTTGAGCCGGTGAAGCATCCCTGACTCAGTCACAATAATAAAGGCGCCCGCCGGCGATTTCTTGCAATAATCGATCATCTTTTCCGTCGAGCAAACTTCATCGGCAAGGAGTCGCACTGCCTGGGTGCACTCAGGGTGGGCTACCACCGGAGCGTCGGGGTATTCTCTCCGGATTCTTTCGATGCTCTGCCGGGTGAACTCGACATGGACATAGCAATTTCCCTGCCACAAGGTCATGGGGCGCCCCGTTTGTTCGCTAACCCAGGATCCTAGGTTCTCATCGGGGACAAAGAGTATGTTGCGTCCTTGGGGAATACTTTCGACGATTCTGACGGCGTTGCCACTGGTGCAAATGACATCTGAAAGTGCTTTGACCCCGGCGG
>CAXMPH010000032.1:0-237 GCA_964195055.1 uncultured Chthoniobacterales bacterium
CCCGACCAAGTGCCATCGACGTAATCATCTTGGGCGGACATTTTGAGGGACTTGGTCCCGGCAAAGGCCTCAAAAGTGATACTGCTGTCTGGTCCCGGGGGATTGAGAGAAGGGTTGTAGACAGGATTACCGTTGCTGAGCACTGCCTTGCTTACCCCGCTGCTAGGGGCCTGCAGATAATCTGTCGGCGGGGTAGCTCTTCCGAGAGTGGACTCATCCTGCTCGAAGCTGCCATTA
>CAXMPH010000032.1:260-8834 GCA_964195055.1 uncultured Chthoniobacterales bacterium
CCACGAATAGGGGCTCTCTGGGTACCGCCTGAAAAACTACTCCAATCACCTTGTTGGCATTCATGACGACGGAAAGAGGATTATCCGACCCACTGGCATCGCCCATCCAATTGCTAAAAAGAAAGCCCTCGCTGGGGATTGCCGTCAGGGTAGCCGTAACATTTTCTAGATAAACGCCTACCCCTTCCACCGTGCCATGGGTGGGTAAGGGGTCGAGACTGAGGACGTAGGTTGGTTCTGTCTGAATTAGTCCGACGTTATCAAATCCCACCGAGGAGGGCCCGTTGAGCCCCTGGTTGTTCACCATAACGACTTTCAGGGCGGTAGCTTGCGCATCAATGGTGTAGTAGGCGCTCTGACTGACCCAGTCTGCTGAGGTGGCAAAAATTTTGTCCCCTCCGTCCGAAAGCTTCCCTCCATCTTTCCAAGATTCTAGTTTGATCCCTGCCGGCAGAGTACTCCCGGATGTGAAATTTTTCATATCCCACTGAAAGGTGTAAGTCTCCCCCGCCACCAGACCAAGAGTTTCCAAGCTGATCCCGTTACCGGCAGCCGGGTAGGGACCGCTGCCCCCCTCCTGAACCAGCACGCCTCCCCACCCCGTTCCATTACCGGAGCTGACGATGAGGCCATACCCGTCGGGGTTACCTCCGGTGGAAGGAAACGAAATCGAGGCATCGCTGGTACTACCATTCCACTGTTGTCCCTCGGAAGAGGAAAAATCTCCATTGGGAATGAGAACAAATTGGGCATGGGCTAGGGTTGTCAGAGCAATCAGTGCCAGAGTTAAGGTCAGTTTGAGCATAAAAATTTTAGAAGAGGGTAAATTTGGGGATAAAAGAGGCCCTTTATTAAACAGTCGTTTGATTTTAGCAAACAGAATGTCAACTATCCGCAGACTTTACGTTTGGTTACTCTTTGAGGGAGGCATGTTTTTCATCCCATCTTGGGTTACAGTCGCATCGACCAGAGGGGAGCGCAACCCGACCAAAAGATTAAGCGAACCGGCGACAAAATTAGCAGCCAAAGCCGAAGCAACCAGCCATGGCGACTCGCAAAACATTGACCTGCCCCGCCTCCGCTGTGCCATGTTTTCCTCATGAAACCATGGATCCTTGCTATTCGGCCGCGCACCCTAGGTGCCGCCGCCGTCCCGGTACTCCTCGGAGCAAGCCTTGCCCTATCCTCTGGAATGAGTGACCCCCTCGTTATCATTCTCATTCTTGCTTGTGCTGTCCTTATCCAGATCGGGACCAATCTCTTTAATGATGCCATCGACTTTGCCAAGGGTGCCGACACGGCAAACCGACTTGGACCGATCAGAGTCACCTCGGCAGGATTACTCTCAAGCCGACAGGTACTGATTGGAGGCGCCCTTTCTCTCCTCCTTGCCGCCCTCATTTCCCTACCCCTTGTTCTGCGCGGGGGATGGCCTATTTTGGTCCTGGGGTCTGTCAGTCTTCTGCTCGCTTATGGCTACACCGGCGGACCCTTTCCCTTAGCCTATCTCGGTCTTGGGGAAATATTTGTTGTCCTCTTTTTCGGGCTGGCCGCAGTGGCGGGAACTTTTTACTTGGTCACCTTAGAAGTTCCCACCGTCTCCCTCCTCGCGGGATTGCAAATTGGGTTGCATGCCAGCGTGCTCCTAGCGGTGAACAACCTCCGAGATCTGGAGGGCGACCGTCTCGCCGGAAAAAAAACCTTGGCGGCAAGGTTTGGGCTGGCCTTTGCCCAGCGAGAAAACGCCACCCTCGTTCTCGCTCCCTTTTTTCTCGGTCTTTTCTGGATTCCTTTAGGATATTTCTGGTCTTCGATCATTCCTCTGGCGGCGCTGCCCCTGGCTTGGCCGATGGCCCGCGCTTGCCTCACCGTGCAACCTGACCACTCGGTCAACAACCTCCTCGCCAAAGGAGCCCGTCTTCATCTTGTCTTCGGTCTTCTTCTCGCCCTTGCCTTTTTTGTTCAGTGAACATCTGGAACCACCCTTATACGCTCTATCCCGGACCTGATCCGTCCCGTGCCGCCTACGGTCCACGGCAAGGAGCTCTGCTCAAGGTTGTCTTTGACCAAGGAATAACCGGCTATGCCGACCTCCATCCATGGGAAGAATTTGGCCACTCCCCCCTGGAAGATCATTTGGCCTCGCTGGGGACTAACCATCCCACCGCCTTGGCCAATCTCGCCCTCCGTCATGCCCGAACCGATGCCGCGGCAAGGCGGGCAGGTGTTTCCCTTTTCTACGGGCTTCCCCACGTCGACAGTCATGCCCTCTTCACCGATTGGACGAAGGCACCGCAAAAGACCTTCGCCGAATGCGCCACCCAAGGGGCCTCCACTGCTAAACTGAAAATCGGCCGCTGCCCCGAGCGCGAGGCTATCGCCCTCAACCGCCTAGCTGGCCTTCCGCTGCAATGGCGACTCGATGCCAACGCTCTCTTTACCCCAGAGTCCCTCGCTAGCTGGCTAGCCCAACTTAGTCCTCAGGTGCGCCAACAGATCGAATTTATCGAGGACCCCTGCCCCTACGATCCGGCTACGTGGGCCGAGTTATCGAAGGAGGAAGGAGTCCCCTTTGCCCTCGACTGGCAGATCCCGATCACCCCCCCGCCATGGCCCGGGGCAGAAATCATCGTAATCAAGCCGGCGACACAGGATGCCTTTCCTTTGGCTCTCGCTGCCGCCCAAGCCGGGATGGATATGGTAGTAACTCACAGCATGGATCACCCACTGGGGCGATCGGTAGCCCGATGGACGGCGATGCGTTTACGCCAACGGCACGGAAAGCTAGTACGCCGCGGAGGATTGCAAGCTGCCGGCCTTTACCGAGATGAGCCCGGCGATAGAGCCCTCTCCAGTCATGGTTTCGGCTTCGATGAATTACTGGAGCAAGTGGCTTGGCAAGACGCGAAACGTATGGTGGTACCCCGGGCGATAGGTTAAGTACTTTTGTATGCCCCCCACTATCCCCCCACCCATTCTTCCCTCGCACCCTACCCTGACTAGCCCCAAGCGGGGCTTCATCAACCCCCACTTGGTCCGTCTGGCCTCCTTCACCGTGCTAACCATCTGCATCATTATCTGCGCCGTAGCCTGTATTCTTGCCATTTGGGATTTCACCAAAACCGATGCCCTCGCGCGCACCGTGGCGACCTGCGTCGTGATTTCCGGCGGGATGATGGGATTCGGCGTCATCAACGCGCTCTACGGACCGAAGGAGCCCTGACTTTTACAGGAGCGCCATCGGGTCAATATCGACGGCCACGTGGGTATCCTTGGGGAGCTTCATCGCCGCGATGGTCTCTTTGATCGCACTGGTCAAAACCCGAATGTGACCACCCCGCGCCACCACCTGATAACGGTACATCCCCCGCACCCGGGCTAGAGGAGCAGGTGCCGCTGGACTAACCATGACGGAGGCAGGTACAGCTAAAGTTAGTTGTTGCCCTAAAGTACGGGCGGCAAATTCCGCCTTCTGCTCGGTGTCGGATCGCGCGGTCAAAAGGACGAGATGCGAGTAGGGCGGATGGCCAAAGTTTTTCCGCATTTCTAGTTCATGGGAGGCGAAGCCGTCAAAATCGTGCGACTTGGCAAACTGGAGCGAAGGGTGGGACGGGGTAAAGGTCTGGACGATGACCTCGCCTTCAGCGTCACCACGCCCAGCGCGTCCCGCCACCTGAACTAGCAATTGAAAAGTTCGCTCACCGGCCCGGAAATCCGGAAGGTGAAGAGCGGAATCTGCACTGATGATCCCCACCAGAGTGACCCCAGGAAAATGTAACCCCTTAGCGATCATTTGGGTGCCAACCAGAATATCAATCTTGCGGGCGCGAAAGGCTCCCAAAGTTTCATGGTAGGCGTTCTTGCCTGTCATGGTGTCAGAGTCCATCCGCGCCACCCGGGCCGAGGGAAATATTTTCCGTACCACCGCTTCGACCTTCTCCGTCCCCACTCCGCTAAAGGCGATCTGGGGGTCTTCACACTTGGGACAGCGCCGGGGTGGCTTCTGGGCATAGCCGCAGAGATGGCACCGCGCCGAGTCCTCCGCCCGATGGAGGGCCAGCGAGATACTGCAGTGCGGGCACTCCACTTTTTCGCCACAGGATTTGCAGGCCAGCACCGTAAAAAAACCACGGCGATTGAGAAAAAGGATGGTCTGCTCTCCCTTGGTCAAACGTGATTCGATGGCCTGACACAGCTTGGGAGAAAGAAACTGATTATTCCTCTCCCCGTCCTTACTGCGTAAGCGCATGTCGACCACCCGGAAGATGGGGAGAACGCATCCATCGTGGCGATGGTTCAACTCGATCAGATCATATTTTCCTTTGCGGCTATTTTCGAAACTCTCGAGCGAGGGGGTGGCGGAACCGAGGAGGACGGCGCAGGGCTCCATCTTACCCCGCACCACCGCCAGATCACGGGCGTGGTAACGCGGCCCTTCATCTTGCTTGTAGGAAGTATCGTGTTCCTCATCGATAACGATGAGCCCAAGATTTTCTAAAGGGGCAAAAACGGCCCCGCGCGCCCCGATGACGATACGGGCCTCCCCTCCCCGTACGCGATGCCATTCGTCATGACGCTCTCCCTCGCTGAGATGGCTGTGGAGGACGGCCACCTCAATGGCAAGAGGGGTGAAGCGTGCCGCAAAACGCTCGACCGTCTGGGGAGTCAGGGCGATCTCGGGGACGAGAACCAAAGCGGTTTGGCCGGCGTTGAGGACTTCCTCAATGGCTCGGAGATAGACCTCTGTTTTGCCGCTACCGGTGATTCCCTTGAGGACGATTGGCCGATGCTGGGCCGGAGCGGCCAAAGCCGGACGTATTTGTTCGAGCGCCTTCTTTTGCTCGTCGCTGAGCACCGGTGGCTCGGAGGCAACAAACTCCTGGGAGCCCCGAGGGGCACGGCGCACTGCCTCGCTCGTAATATCAATCAGTCCCCGGCTGGCCAAAGCCTTCAAGGTGGCGGCGGTCGCTCCCGTAGCCTTGAGCAAGAGGGAAACCGCCGCCAGGTCCCCTGCCTCTTGCAAAAACTCCAGCACCGCCGCCTGCCGAGGAGCCCTCGCCCGCAAAGCGCCCATTTCCTCCGCCTCAATCTCCCGCACCAAAACGGCAAAACGCCGTTTCAAGGGAGAGTGACCGACCTCACGTACGGCCCGGGGGAGGACGCAACGGAGGGCATCCTGCTCTTCGCAGCCATAGTATCTCGCCATCCACTTGGCCAAGCGCATCAGCACCGGCGTCATCTGAGGGCGCTCGTCCATCACCTCGACAAGGGGACGCACCCCCTTGGCCCTAGTTGCCTCTGAGACCGAAACAACCGTAGCTAAGACTTCCCGATGGCGCAGAGGAACCCGGACCCGTGAACCAGCGGATACCCGCCCCTGCCAGTCCGTCGGAATTTCGTAGTCCAACTCCTTGCCGGTCGAACGGTCGAGAATCACTTGGGCAAAGCGCGGCATAGCGCCACCTTATCCGGTTGACCGATGTCCTCAATACCGACAAAAAGAAAAATCTCTCGGCTCAGTTACCCACTGAGGAAACGATAATTTCTCGCCGGTGGGGAGCGTGCCGGTGCTCGAGAAGGAAGATGCCCTGCCAAGTACCGAGAACCAGACGACCTTCGCTCACCGGGATGGTTTCACTGGTGCGGGTTACCGCCATCCGAAGATGGCTGGCTGTGTCATCAGGGCCCTCCAAGGTATGCCCATGCCATGGCTCACCGTCGGGGGCCACTCGGTTGAGAAATTCCTGCAAATCCTCCCGAGCGGACCGATCGGCATTTTCGAAGATAACCAGACTGGCACTGGTGTGGCGGACAAAGACAGTAACCACCCCCTCACGGAGGCCGGATTTTTTGAGCAATTCCGTCACTTTATCGGTGATTTCGTAGCTGCCACGGCCGGGCGTTGACCAGACGAAGGTTTCGGTCGAAGCAATCATGACAATCCATAAAGGGCCTCGACGAGGCGGACCGGACGGGTCTCACGAAGGACCCCAGACTCCATCCGATTCATGACGTAGGCAAAACCGATTCGGTTTTCCGGGTCGGCGAAGGCGAGGCTTCCTCCCGCTCCGGGATGACCGAAGGCCGCGGAAGAGGGCCCGAAAAGACGGCGCAATTTTTTACCATTTTTGTCCACCGGATCCATCATGAATCCGCAAGAGAAAGCGGTGGGTTGGCAGAGCACCAGGTCTGACCCATTACTGAGACGGGTGGTCAGAGCCTTTGCCCATGGGCCATGGAAAAAATTTCCGGCAGCCAGGCGATCGTAAAAGCGCGCGAGGGACCGAGCGTCACCAACCCCGCCGAAAGAAGGAAGGGCCGCACTCCAAACCTCGGGGCGATTAGTAGCCGCCGCCCCCGTGAGACCCGAAGGCTGAGCAAAGGCTCGAGCCGTTATGGAGGTCGGGTCGATTATGGCCTTCTCAAAGGGTCCATCTACGGTTCTTCCCCCAGCCCTCGTGGCATGCATCCGTGCGACCCGCCCATGACCTGAGGCAGGTAAGCCGATCCAAAAATCCAAGCCTAGAGGATCGGCAAAGTGCTTGCGCCAGTAGGCCCCAAGGGGCATCCCGGTGAGGCGCCGCACCACCGCATCAAGCAGATATCCGAAGGTACGCGGGGCGTAACCGTGCGCCGTATCCGGGAGCCAGACCGGAGACTGGGAGGCCAAGGCGGAGGCCACTTCCTCCAAGTCAAAAATATCCAAGCCTTGGCGCACTAGCACAGACAGACCAGCACGGTGGGCTAGGAGCTGGGCCAAGGTGATTTTTTCTTTTCCGGCCGCAGCAAACTCCGGCCAGAGAGAAGCGACCGGGGCCTCGAGAGAGATTCCCCCTTCCTGCAAAGCATGCAAAACACAAGCTACCGCCGGCCCCTTGGTTGCCGACCAGACAAGGACAAGGGTATCCTCAGACCACGGCTGTTTTTGCGCCGCGTCACGCCATCCCCCCCCGAAGCGCAGCAACTCTCGCCCATCCTGCCAGAGGCATACTTCTGCCCCGAGCTCCTCCTCCCGAGCAAAGTTATCCTCGAAGGCGGTACGGACCCGCAGAACAGCGGACTGGTCAATTTTTTGCATCAAAGGTTCTCTATGACACCTTCCAAGTCGGGGTCGTAACGCGCGATTTCGCGGAATTTGTCGTCCATATTAAAACTCGTCCGCAAGCAACTTTGCGCCTCCTCGGGATTTCCCAGCACGGCGTGATAGCACCCGAGGTTGTAGTAATAGATGGGCTCGCGCAGCAAAGAAGCCGGTCCCTCTTGGAGCAAGCGCATGGCCTCGGTGGTTCGACCCAATTCGTGGAGGCAAAATGCCCCATGAATATAGCTCAGAGTCAACTCCGGTCGCTCGGCTCGCAGGGCAAGACAAACCGCGATGGCCTCGTCCCAGCGACGGGCCCGCATCAGAATATAAACTCGCAACTGTTCCACATCCTCATGGAGGCGTTCGGCCTCCGGCACTCTTTCTAGTTCGGCCAGGGCCTCGTCTACCATCCCCAGCTCGAGGTAGCCTTGGGCGGCCTCGATGTAATGTTGCAGTGCCATAGCAACAGCTAAGATGAAAGGGCAGGGACAGGCAATCCTCGGCATGGTTCCCCTAGGCGGGTACTTTTCCCATTGGACATCCTTCCCCCCGCGGTGCATTTTATTGAGCTCGCTACTGCTCACGTGGCGGAACTGGTAGACGCGCATGATTCAGGTTCATGTGGGGAGACCCGTGGAGGTTCGAGTCCTCTCGTGAGCACTTTTTCCCATGCAAAACCCCGCCAAAGTCCGCGGCATATTCAGCGCCATTGCTAGCCGCTATGACTTAGCAAATCACCT
The DNA here is from genome assembly GCA_964195055.1 of uncultured Chthoniobacterales bacterium. GTDB lineage: Bacteria > Verrucomicrobiota > Verrucomicrobiia > Chthoniobacterales > JACTMZ01 > JACTMZ01. The sequence continues at coordinate 8,085 of CAXMPH010000032.1, forward strand.
CCTCTCTGGAGGACTCGATTTTCTCTGGCGGGCCAAAGCGGTGCGACTGATTGCTCAGCGGCAACCGCGCCGCATTTTGGATCTGGCGACGGGGAGCGGCGACCTCGGTCTAGCCCTCACTAAGGCCTTGCCGCAAGCTCAAGTCGTTGGAGCCGACTTCTGCCTACCCATGCTGCAGGTCGCAGCCGCCAAGGGCCTCCGTCCTCTCGTGGTGGCCGACGGGACCCGGATGCCTTTTGCCGACAATTACTTTGATGCGATCACGGTAGCCTTCGGCTTGCGTAACATGGAATCCTGGCCAGGCGCCCTCCAGGAAATGGCCCGCGTTCTCAGGCCGGGAGGACACCTCCTCCTTCTCGACTTCTCCATGCCAAGGCCACCATTTGCCATAATTTACCGATTTTATCTTCACCGTATTCTGCCCCATCTGGCGGGATTTCTCACCGGCCAGACTGCTGGTTACCAATACCTCGGCGAATCCATCGAATCGTTTCCCTCCGGTACGGCCATGCTCGATCTCATCGAAGCCAACGGATGGCAGTCCGCCCGGGCCCGTCCTCTCGCTGCCGGTATTGTCTCCATCTACACTGCCGAAAAATGAGTCCGATCACCTTCTCTTCCCTCTACATGGAACGCGTCTGGGGAGGACGCGAACTCGAGAACGTTTACGGTCGTTCACTCCCGACAGCCGACGCCCCATTCGGCGAGTCCTGGGAAATGACCGACCGTCCCGACGAGCAATCCATCGTC
>CAXMPH010000033.1:0-264 GCA_964195055.1 uncultured Chthoniobacterales bacterium
ACCATGACCCTCTACGCCTTCATCGGCATTGTCGTGACTAGCGCGACGGTGGTTATTTTCGGAACCGCTATTTGGGATCCAGTGCAGGTCATTTCCAAGTTTGGCCACCCCGCGCTCTCGGCCGTCGCCCTGATCATTCTTGCGGTAGCCACCCTGTCGACAAACATCGCGGCCAATGTGGTCTCGCCGGCCAATGACTTTTCCAACCTAGCACCGCGCCACGTCAGCTTTCGTACTGGCGGGATCATTACCGCCTTCATTGGC
>CAXMPH010000033.1:274-8797 GCA_964195055.1 uncultured Chthoniobacterales bacterium
CAGCGCCCTGCTCGGTCCCATTGCCGGTATCATGATCGCCGACTACTACCTCTGGCGGGGAAAGAAGCTCGTCGCCCGAGACCTTTACCGGCGCCATGGTATTTATCGCTACACTGGGGGATTCAGCCTTGTTGGCTTCGGGGCCCTAGCACTCGCCATCGCCCCCAATCTGCCGGGGTTCCTCGTTACCATCAAACTTCTCCCCCCCGAAATCTTTCCGAGCTGGCTCGTCGCCAGCTACGACTATGCGTGGTTTGTTGGCTTCACCCTGGCTTTTCTTTCTTACACTTTGGTGCGACCCATTTTTCCCAACCGCTAAAAATAATTCTGGTTATTCCATCGGATAATAACTTCCGAGATGACGCCTCCATCTCGGGCCACGGAGAAGGCCAAGAGAAAGCAGGAGTCTGGGGCGTTGCCTGAGCTTCGTCCGCATCAATCTCTCCTCTCGTGACTTAGGATTTATCTCTCTACCTCGGAGCAACCTTTTAGTCCAAGCCCCCTATTCACGACAGCTGATCGACCTCGTCTTCTCTTGGTGGATATTTTATTGGCGATGGGTTAGTCTTTTCCTTGAGCGATGAAAACACCAACCCTCCCCCCCTCCACCCATCAACCTCAAAATTATACGGGACCAACAGCCGAAGAAGTTCTTTCATTGCGCCAGCAGTTCATCAATCCGGGTGTTTTTCTTTATTACAAAAAGCCACTTATGGTGGTGGAAGGTCGGATGCAGTATGTCTGGGACGAGAAGGGTAAGCGCTACCTCGACGGCCTCGGCGGGATCGTTACGGTCAGCGTCGGCCACTGCCATCCTCACGTCGTTGCGGCGGGAAACAAGCAAAGCGAGCTCTACCAGCATTCGACGACCATCTATCTCCATCCCAATGTGGCCAACTACGCCGCCAAACTGGCTTCGAAAATGCCTGGCGATCTCAAGATGTGCTACTTTGTCAACTCGGGCTCGGAGGCCAACGACCTCGCCCTCCTCATGGCCCGAGCCCACACCGGAAACTACGACATCATCGCTCTGCGCAACGCCTACCATGGAGGCAATGCTTCGACCATGGGAGCGACTGCCCACAGCACTTGGAAATACAATGTGCCGCACAGTTTCGGCTTTCACCATGCCCTCGCCCCCTATCCCTACCGCGGGACTTTCGGCTACGATGATGCGGAAGCCGGACGGAAGTACGCCAACGACGTCCAAGAGCTTATCCAATACGCCACCTCTGGAAAAATCGCCGGATTCATTGCCGAATCCATCCAAGGAGTGGGAGGGTTCGTAGAATTTCCGGAAGGCTACCTCAAACACACCTACGAACACGTGCGGGCGGCCGGAGGAGTCTGCATCGCGGACGAAGTCCAGACCGGTTTCGGGCGCACCGGGACGCACTTTTGGGGATTCGAGACTCAGGAGGTCCTCCCCGACATTGTCACTTTGGCCAAGGGCATCGGCAACGGATGCCCCCTAGCTGCGGTGGTGACCACCCCAGAGATTGCCCAGTCATTGGTCGGCAAGGTCCACTTCAATACCTTTGGAGGAAATCCGGTGGTTAGCGCCATGGGTCAGGCGGTTCTTGAAGTGATCGAAAAAGAAAACTTACAGGCCAACGCCCACAAAATCGGCGAACGCATCCTCGTCGGCCTAAGGAAGTTTGAGCAAAAACATAAGATCATCGGCGACGTGCGGGGCAAAGGCCTCATGCTAGGAATCGAGATGGTCAAAGACCGCCAGACAAAGGAACCAGCCACGGCGGAATGCGCCGCCGTCCTCGAGACCGCGCGCGACCTCGGACTTCTTCTCGGCAAGGGAGGATTAAATGGACAAACGATCCGCTTTGCCCCGCCGATGTGCCTCACCGAAGCGGACGCAGATTTCCTCCTTGAAGTCCTCGACGAATCCTTCACCAGACTGTGAAACTCACCTCCCATCGCTACGGCAAGTCCCGGGTCCGGGTAGTCAAAATTCTTCGTGACGGCCCCCGCCACGACATCATTGAAGCAGACGTCCAAGTCCTGCTGGAGGGCGACTTCGAGACGTCCTTCACCGAAGCCGACAACGGAAAAGTCATCGCGACCGACACGGTAAAAAATACCATCAACGCTTTGAGCAAGGATCACCTCACCCCGGAGGTCGAGAAATACGCGCTTTACCTAGGCCACCATTTTCTCCGGGACTACCCTCAGGTTGAGCGGGTCGCCGTGGAAATCTCCGAGCGGGTCTGGCAGCGTATTGACGGGCACAATCACAGCTTTACCTCGCCAGGTTCGCCCACCCCATGGACCAAGGTCCTAGCGACGAGGGAGATCGAAGAAATTTCCTCCGGAGTGACCGACTGGCTCATCCTTAAATCGGCCGAAAGCGGTTTCGCCGATTACCCCAAATGCAAGTACACCACCTTGCCCGAAACCAATGACCGGATTTTCTCCACCTCGGTCACCGCCGAATGGAAGTGGGACGGTCATCCCAACGATTTTCGAGAGGCCAATCGAAGAATTACCCAAGCCATCCTCCAGCCTTTCTGCGACAACTTTAGCGCCTCCGTCCAAGCCACCATGACAGAGATGGCCCAAGCTGTATTCGATGCCGTGAGCGAGGTTTCAGAACTCTCGCTGACCCTCCCAAATAAGCACTACAACCGGGTCAATCTCGAACCCTTCAGCCTGGAGAACCCCAATATCATCTTTACGGCAACAGACGAACCGCACGGTCAGATTGAAGCCAAATTTGTCCGCACCTAATCGTCCTAATGCGTGATTGGCTCGAAGAACTGGGAGCAGCTAAGTCGGCCGGTCGACCCTGCGCCTTAGCCACGGTGGCAGCTACCTCCGGCTCCGTTCCACGCCAACCCGGAGCCAAGATGATCGTCTACTCCGACGGCAGTATTGGCGGCACCGTGGGTGGTGGAAAATTTGAGGCCCTGGTCATCGCCGAGGCCCTTGCCTGCCTCAAGAGTAAGTCGATCTCCTTGTCCACCTGGCCCCTTCGGGAGGACCAACACGACTCCTTCGGAGCCATCTGCGGCGGTGAGGTCACCGTGCTTATCGAACCCTACCTACCCCACCATTCTCTGGTTCTTGTCGGGGCCGGGCATTGCGCCAAGTCGATTGCCAAGCTGGCCTCAGAATGTGGTTTTCATGTCACGGTGATCGACGACCGACCGGATATTCTCACCACCTGCACCGCAGCGCATCAACTCCTGAGCCAGCCCGCAGCCGACCACATTAATTCCCGCCAGTGGAGTCAAGACGATGCCATCATCATGGTCAGCCGCCACTACGAAATCGATGGCGAAGCCCTCGCCGCCGCTCTTAAAGTCGGCGGCATGGGTTACATCGGAATGATCGGCAGTCGACGGAAGGTTCTCCAAGTTTACCACCAGCTCAAACAAGATGGCTTTTCGGCAGAGCAAATCAACGCTGTCCATGCCCCGCTGGGGATCGATATCGGGGCCGACTCGCCAGCTGAAATCGCCGTGAGCATCGTCGCTGAGGTTCTCATGGTCCTACGGAAAAGGTCTGGAGCACCTCTGAAAATAGAGAAAGTGTCATGATTGAGATCGATCCACTTTCGCCTAATTTGAGGCCATGAAAATTATTTTTCTGTCACCTCTAGATCGGCACCTCTCGGTGCGCCACCGCCACCCAGCCGGCCGATGCTGCCGGGATCAAACAAGATGATGAATTCTCTCGACCCACGGGCCAAGCGCTTCCGAGCCGCCGACAAGTCACTGCAACAGGCCCGCCTCGCTCTCCAAGGCGCTCAAATCGCCTTAGCTGACCTTCCCCGACACAACCTCTCTCCGGTGACCGGCGCCCTCGCCTCGATTGAGGAAGCCATCGCGAATATGTCCGAAGCAGCCGAAAAAATTGACGAAGCTCGCTTGAACCCAGACGGCGAAATCTGAACCAGCCGCCAGCTTTATGCTTCCACCGCAGGCCGCTCTGCAGTCGAATAAAAAGGCTATGACCCCCCAAGTCAAAAAAATCCTCTCTTATTATGGAGCCGACAGCCCAGGCACGCTGACCAACTTGGCTCGACTACTCAATCACGGAACCCTCGGCGGCACCGGAAAACTGGTTATCCTTCCAGTCGACCAAGGATTCGAACACGGTCCCGCGAGGAGTTTTGCCGTTAATCCGGCGGCTTACAACCCGCACTACCATTTTGAACTGGCTATCGAAGCCGGTTGCAATGCCTTCGCGGCACCGCTGGGCTTCCTCGAAGCGGGCGCCCGCGAATTTGCTGGCGAGGTTCCGCTCATCCTCAAACTCAACAGCAAAGACCTTACAGCCGACGAAAAAGACCCCATTTCAGCTCGCACCGGCTCAATCGATGACGCCTTGCGGCTGGGCTGTTCCGCCGTCGGATTCACTATTTACCCTGGGTCTGCCCTGCGCATCGAGATGTATGAGCAACTGGCAGAATTCACCCACGAGGCCAAGCAGGCCGGGCTGGTCGTCGTTGTCTGGTCCTACCCCCGCGGCACCGCGCTGAGCAAGGAAGGCGAAACCTCCTTGGACGTCGACGGCTACGCCGCCCACATTGCCTGCCAGTTGGGCGCCCATATCGTCAAAATCAAAATGCCGACGGATTACCTCGAGGAGTCCGCCGCCAAAAAAGTTTACCAAGTGGAAAAAATTCCGAGGGCGACCGCCGCCGAGAGGGTCCGTCACTGTGTCCAGTGTGCCTTCGACGGACGACGTATTCTCATCTTTTCCGGTGGACCGAGCGAGTCGGACGACAAACTTCTCCATTCCGTCGAGGCCATCCAAGAGGGCGGAGGCTTTGGCTCCATCATAGGTCGAAATTCTTTCCAGCGTCCCAAGAAGGACGGACTAAAACTACTCCGCACGATCATGGATATCTACGCGGGCAAAAAAACATAACCCAACCCACTCGAAAATTATGCAATTAGGAATGATCGGCCTCGGCCGGATGGGCGCCAACATGGTTCGGCGCGCGATGAAAGCAGGCCACGAATGCGTGGTTTTTGACACCAACCCAGCCACCGTGAAAGAGTTGGCTGAAGAAGGGGCGGTTCCCGCTACCTCACTGGAGGATCTCGCCTCTAAGCTAGCAGGTCCCCGCAATGTTTGGATCATGATTCCCGCGGCCATCACCGACCAAACCGTCGATGCGCTGGCCACTATTCTCGAGGCGGGCGACACCATCATTGACGGAGGCAACTCGTTTTACCGAGACGACCGCCGGCGATCGGCGGCGGTGAAGGAGAAGGGCCTCTTCTATCTCGACGTCGGCACCAGCGGAGGAGTCTGGGGACTCGAGCGGGGCTACTGCATGATGATCGGCGGCGAGGACGAGCCCATCCAACGGATGGATCCGATTTTCCGAGCTCTGGCTCCAGGCCTGGGAAAGGTGGAACGCACCCCGGGGCGGGAGAAGATGGGGGGCACGGCCGAGGACGGGTACCTTCACTGTGGACCCTCTGGCGCGGGCCACTTTGTCAAAATGGTCCACAACGGAATCGAATACGGCATCATGGCCGCCTTCGGTGAAGGTTTCGACATACTAGCCAATGCGGACATCGCCAGCCGCACCCAAGAAAAAGACGCCGAAACCGCACCCCTGATGAACCCCGATTTGACCTACAACATCAATCTGGCCGACGTCTCAGAAGTCTGGCGCCGAGGTAGCGTCGTCGGTTCATGGTTGCTCGATTTGGCCGCTGCCGCCTTGGCCGACGATCCAAAGTTGGACAAGTTCAGCGGTCGCGTCTCCGACTCAGGGGAAGGGCGCTGGACTGTCACCGCCGCGATCGAGGAGGGTGTCCCCTGCGATATTCTCAGCGCTGCCCTCTACGCTCGCTTTCGCTCGCGCGAGGAGCACACCGTGGCCGAGAAAGTCTGTTCGGCCATGCGCTACCAGTTTGGAGGACATCTGGAAAAACCAGCGGGAGGGTGATCCTAAAAGAAAACGAGGCCGACCGTCCCGGCGGTCGGCCCTTTTTATGGTCTCAAACGGGTGGAGGAATCTTACTTACCCACGATGAGGCCATTGACGAAGCGGATAGCCGGCCCCAGCAATGGTAGGTGCTGATAGATGCCTGCTGACGGATTCCAAAAGTCCTGATGAAGGATAACTCGGCCTTCTTCATCAAAACGCAGTTGAGTGATTCCCTCCGTGAGCAGAGGCTGCCCCCCCGCCAAATTTTTCGTACGCACTTCCATAGTCCAGCGGACATAGCAATCCGCACCCGAGACCGAAACATCCTGAACACGAGCCTCGACCGACTCAGCTGCTGCCGCAGTTTTCAGGAGGTATTCCTCGATCGCCTTGAGGCCTACCTCGGTCGCTATGGTGTCATTGAACCAGGCATCAGTAGCATAAACCTGTCCGACCATAGCCGTCACATTCTTGACCGATAGATCGCGATAAAGAACCGCGAAGGGTTCCGCCGCCCGCTTACCCGAGGCGTTATCTACTAAAGCAACTCCCGGCCGGTCGGCCAAGGCGGCTCGGTACTCCTTGGTCAAGTCAGTCGGCCCGGAAGAGCAGCCAACCAAAAATGAGCTAGCGGCGAGGGAAAGGCAGAGGATAGTTCTCATGACTTATCATCTCCACCGCTCTGGTCGAGGGCAACCGTGCCCTGCAACAATTCGTCGAATCGGCTTTTAGTGATGGCATAGTCTGGGTAGCTCTCCTGAGCAGATTCCGGACGGAAGCGCCAGTGCTTATAGGCCCAGAGCCAAGCCTCTGGCTGACGCCTCACCTGCGGCTCGAAGAAATTCCAGCACTTTTGCACGATATCTTGCTCGGTCGCATCTGGAGGAAAGTAGATCGGATCATGGGCAATCGTCCGGTAGCGACCGTCGGGAAGGGGCACGCTTTCAATCGGAATAACGGGCAGGCCTGTGTGCTGTTGCAGCATGGCATGAAGTTTGGTCACTGGGCACCAGCGACCGAAAGAACGAACAGGCACGGAGGGCAGCCGAGGATCGAGTTGCAAATCGATCAGCACCCCAATATTTCCCCCGTTTTTCAGATGCTTCAGGGTAACCAACATAGAGCGCTGCTGCTGGATAATACGGTGTCCACTGAGGGCCCGTAATTTATCAAAGACCGGACCAAGTAATGGATTCTTGAACTGTTGGGTGACGATACATCCCGGTAGTTCCTCAAAAGCACCGGCGATACTCAGCCATTCAAAATTACCATAGTGGAGACAGACAAAGATTCCTCCGCGGTGATGGCGGTTGAGCTCCCTCGCCTGATCCCAACCCTCCATCACCATGTGGTCGCGATAATTATCCGCCGTGAAATTACGGGCCCAGAAGAGTTCTAACATGGTGCGGGCAAACTGCGCCGCCGAATCGCAGGCGATCCGCCGGATGTCTTCCTCGCTCTTTTCCTTGCCGTAGACCATCCGCAGGTTGTCCATCGCCACCTCGCGTCCCCGCCGGTCGAGATGAAAGACGAGGATACCGAGGCCACGGGCGAGAGCCCGCACAAGTGAGAGGGGGAAGAGCGGCACCAGAGAGGCAGCCAACCAAAGACCGGAAAACTCCAGGCGGTAGCGGATGCGCCGGGGCATCGGCAATTCCTCCCACTTTTTGAACTTCTTGCCCACCGTGTCAGTCGCCTGGGGATGCTTCGAGTCGGGGAAACACTGGGGCAGGCACCCCTACGGTATGATCAGAACCAAGGACGTTCCATTGAGGGGAAAGGTTGCCCCCGCATCCCATTTGTTCGAGCAACTGGTCAGCGGAGCCCGGAATAACCGGATGAGCTAAGGCCGCGGCCAAGCGTGACGCTTCCAGCAGTGCTCGGAGAACTTCGTCGAGACGACCGGCCATTGCCGGATCTTTGGCCAGCTTCCATGGGGCTGAGCTTTCAACAAATCCGTTGGCTGCGGCAATCAGTTCCCAAACCGCCTCAAGGGCGACGTTGACTTGAAAGCCGTCGCTCATGGCCGCGTCGAAACGCCGAGCCGCTTCGGTTGCCAAAGCCTCAAGAGCCACCCCATCGACCGACTTATCCGTCGGGGCAGCCGGCAACCTGCCCTCGCGGTAGCGACAGGCCATACTGACTGTGCGATTGACGAGGTTTCCCAGATCGTTAGCCAGGTCGGCTTGGTAGCGCGCACCCAATCGATCTTCATTGAAATCTGCATCCTGCCCGGTGGCGATATCTCGCATCAGGTAATAGCGCACCGCGTCGGTTCCATAGCGCTCAACCAAGGCATGGGGGTCCACCACATTGCCCTCACTTTTACTTACCTTGGCCCCGCCAAGGTTCCACCATCCATGGACCAGAAGTTTGGGAAGGACAGGAAATCCCGCCGCTTTGAGCATAGTCGGCCAGTAAATCCCATGGGCCGGAACTAGAATATCTTTTCCAATAACGTGGACGTCGCATGGCCAAACTTTTTCAAAGTCTGGCAGTCGATCAATCTCCTGCGCCCCCCAGCCCGCGAAGGTGACATAATTCATCAGGGCGTCGAACCAAACGTAGGTCACGTAATCATGGTCGAAGGGCAACTCAATTCCCCAGCTCAA
>CAXMPH010000034.1:0-8477 GCA_964195055.1 uncultured Chthoniobacterales bacterium
GAATTGTTGGCCAAGTTCTTCCTTCTTTTGCCGCCTTGGCCGAGGAAAATCAAATGCAGTTTCAATTAGCGGAGCAGTCTCTTCGCCGCCAACTATCATTGATGCCGGAGGCCGCCGAGGCGCTCAAGGGATGGAGGGAACAAAAGATTTTGCTGGGCATTGCTTCCAACGCTCAGGCCTACACTGGCCCCGAGTTGGGGATGGCTCTTCAGCCGTCAGGCCTTGCTTTGGAAATTTTTGCTCCCGACTTAACGCTTTGGTCCTGGCAGTTGGGCTTGAGCAAGCCCGATCCCTACTTCTTCCAGGTTTTGCTTTCACGTCTGGCTGCTCGAGGAATAGATCCTGGCGAAGCCATCATGGTGGGGGACCGAGCGGACAATGATATGATTCCAGCTAAGGCACTGGGAATGATGACGTGGCACTTGCAAGAAGACGGCGACGGTGGGTGGGAGGCGCTCCGCCAGAGGATAGAATCTTAAAGTCTTTTTAAGGGGCTAGGTATCCAGCGAAACCCATAGGGGGGCAGGGATATTTTCCCGTAGCTTTGCTTGTGCCCGGCGATCTCGTGAAGGCAGAGTATTCTCTCCCTTTCTCCTCCGCGCTCGAGGGCAAAAAGACCTGGTCCTGCTTCGACCACCTTTTGTTCAGCGGACGCGGCAAAGGCGGGGTGGGTTTGGCGCTGGCGCAAAAGGTTGGCCAGCCGATCAAAAATTCTCCTTTCTCTCGAGCGAGGATGAGCCAGCATTTTTTCGAGATCTGCCCGTTGGAATTTTTCTCGGTTGATCCGGCGCGGGATGCCCGAAATGCGAGCCCCCTCCCTATCTCCCCGCGAACCGAAGAACGAGTGGAAGTAAATTCCTGGCACTCCGGCGAGGGCGAGGGCGATGGCGTGGGCCACCGTAAATTTTTCAATGGCCATTTCTTCGTCATCTCCGACGGCGAGAACATCGAAGTAATTCACGTTGAGCTCATAAGGCGCCTTGCCTCCCTCGGGTAGGGATTTCATCCCAACCTGACCTCCGGCTTGGCGGGTCACCTTGACCAAGTTGTCGATCTCTGCCTCAGACAAAATGCCGCGGGCGGGATTAAGTCCGATGCCATCGTGGGAGGCGAGAAAGTTGAAGAAAGCGTTATTCTCGGAGGGGGTCTTTAGTTGGGAGGCCCATCGGGTGAGGGCGGAGGCATTCCCGGTGGTTAGGGTATGGAGAACAAGAGGGGGGAGGGCAAAATTGTAGACCATCCTCGCTTCATTCTCTCCATTGCCGAAGTAGGCAATATTGTCGAGATGCGGGACATTAGTTTCAGTAACAATCTGTGCTCCCGGAGAGGCGCCGTCGGCGAGGGCCCGCCACGCCCGGACCAGAGCATGGGCCTCTGGTAGGTGGAGGCAGGTTGTGCCCGACTCCTTCCAGATGAAGCCAATAGCGTCGAGACGGACGTAGCGGATGCCTTGGCTCAAATAGAAAAGGAGGGCCTGGCTAACCGCCTGCATTACCCGTGGATCTCGGAAATTTAGATCAGCCTGGTCGGCGCTAAAGGTAGTCCACACCCGCTGGGTGCCGCGGGCGGCCTCGAAGTCGGTAAGGAGGGGGAGGGCTCGTGGCCTGATCACTGAGGTCAAGTCTGGCTCGCCCTCCACGGTAACGAAGAAGGTCTCGTAGCCCGGTTGGCCCGCTTGAAACTTTTTGAACCATTCTCCCTTTGCCGAGGCGTGGTTGAAGACAGCGTCGATCATGAGATCAAAGTCCGCCCCGAGATGGCGCAGATCTTTCCAATCACCGAGATCAGGGTCGACGGCGAAGAAATCCTTGATGGAGAACCCGTCGTCGGACGACCACGGATAAAAGGGGAGGATATGTACCCCGCTAATCAATCCCTTGGCATGGCGGCAGAGGAGTTGGTGCAGCGTCGCCAGCGGAGGCTCGTCCGGCGCGGTGACCTGATCCCCGTAGGTAATGAGTAGAATTTCGGCTGGGTCTTTAAAACCGAGCGGGCGCGCAGCTTTTTGGTTTTGTTTGGCGAGCTTGGCCAGCCGCTTGGCCAGAGCGCTGCCTTGGGCGACGCCATAAACAAAGGAGAGCTCGTCTGTTAGTCTTTCTTCCCAATCGATCATTCCCACGATTAACTGCTCCTTCCGCTTCTGCAAAGCGGCACTTCGTTGATGAAACTTAAAACCACCCCATCTTTTTCTATTCCGCGTCGAGCGGGATTTGTCTCGACCCGCTTCCACGGAACCGACGGGGTGACCTTGGAGGCTCTTAAGTGGGCCGATGTCCTCACCGGTTTCGGGACGGAGTGCTACTGGATGGGAGGTCTCCTCGATACCCCCCCGGATCGCAGCCACCAGGTGCCACTAGCTTTCTTTGCCGACCCCGAGATCGTCGAGGCTCAGAAGGACATATTTGGCCAGATCACGAGGTCTCCCCAGACCTCGGCACGGATTCATCAGCTGAAAGAAATACTCAAAGCCGAACTTTATGTTTTTGTGGAAAAATTCGGGATCGAGCTCCTGATTCCGCAGAATATTTTAGCCATTCCGATGAATATCCCTCTGGGGTTGGCCACGACGGAGTTCATTGCCGAGACGGGAATCCCCACGATTGCTCACCACCATGACTTTGCGTGGGAGCGTGAGCGATTCACGGTGACCTCAGGGGCTGATTACCTGATGACGGCCTTCCCACCTTCTCTGCCCCAACTGGAACACGTAGTCATCAACTCGATGGCCCAGAAGGAACTGGCGAGACGCTATGGCCTCTCCTCTGCTCTGGTTCCCAATGTCCTTGACTTCGAAACCCCACCGCCTGGCCTGGATCAGTACAATAACGACTTTCGTAGGGAAATAGGACTGTCCCAAGATGACCTTCTTGTTTTACAGCCGACCCGAGTGGTTCCCCGCAAGGGTATCGAACACGCCGTCGATCTCCTGCGGCAACTGGGGGACCGACGGGCCAAGTTAGTGCTCTCCCATCCCTCGGGGGATGAGGGGAACGACTACATGCACCACATCAACGAGAGGATTGCTGATGCTGGTATTGAGGCCGTCCATATCGCCGACAGAATTAGTGAGAAACGAGGAACCAACTCTCGGGGAGAGAAGACTTATACGCTCTACGATATCTACCCCCACGCCGACCTAGTGACTTATCCAAGTTACTACGAGGGTTTTGGCAACGCCTTCCTCGAGGCCATCTACTTTGGCAAACCCGTAGTGGTAAATAAGTATGCCGTCTATGCCCGCGATATTGATCCGCTGGGATTTAAAACGGTGGAGATGTCGCAGATTGTCACTCGTGAAGTGGTGCGCCAGACCAAGCAAATTTTGGACGATGAAAAAATGCAAGCTGACTGGGCCAAGACAAATTTCGCTTTAGGAAAGAAGCACTTTTCCTATGGGGTCCTCCGCCAAAAACTGTTGGCCCGCCTTGCCTCCCTCTTCGGGGAGTAGATCACCCTCGTTGAATGACGCTGTCGCGGAGGAAGTGTTCATCCGCTTGAGGGTAATCGAGGGTAAAATGTAGGCCGCGGCTCTCCTTGCGGCTGAGGGCGCTATCGACGATGAGGGAGGCGACGGTGACGAGGTTGCGTAACTCAAGAAGGTCGGTTGTAACCTTAAAATTCCAGTAAAAGTCTTGCACCTCTTTTTCGAGGTTGCGCAGTCGGGTGGCGGCGCGCTGCAGTCGCTTGTCCGTACGGACGATCCCAACGTAGTCCCACATGAGCCGACGAATTTCATCCCAGTTGTGGTAGATGACAACTAGTTCGTCGACGTCGCTAACGCTACCGTGGCGCCATTCGGGCAACTGGATCGGGTCGGAGAGGCGATACTTTTGGGTGGCTTTGGCACAGGCGCGTCCGGCGAAGACAAGGGCCTCCAAGAGGGAGTTGCTGGCCAACCGATTGGCTCCGTGCAAGCCCGTGCAGGCTACTTCGCCGATGGCGAAGAGCCCGGGCAAGGTGGTTTCACCGTGTTCGTTGGTTTTGACCCCGCCGCATTGGTAATGAGCGGCGGGCACGACAGGGATGGGCTGGGTTGCGATATCGATGCCGAGGCTGGCGCAGGTCTGATAAATTTTGGGAAAGCGCTGGCGAAGAAACTCTGGAGTCTTTCCCGTGATGTCTAGGTAGACGCACTTGGCTCCGGTGCGCTTCATTTCGGCGTCGATGGCCCGGGCCACGATGTCGCGTGGGGCCAGTGATTTGAGGGAGTGGTAGTGGTCCATCAACGGTTCGCCCTTTTCGTTGATGAGAATGCCTCCCTCGCCCCGGACCGCTTCGCTGATGAGGAAGGATTTGGCCTCCGGGTGAAAGAGGCAGGTGGGGTGAAACTGGATGAACTCCATATTGCTGACCGCCGCACCGGCTCGCCATGCCATGGCCACACCATCGCCAGAGGCGATGTCAGGATTGGTGGTGTAGAGGTAGACTTTTCCGCAGCCACCACTGGCAAGAACGATGCGATCGCTGCGGAGGGTGAGGACGCAACCAGACTTTTCATCGAGGACGTAAAGGCCGACGACCCTTTCATCATTGGTGTAGCCGAGTTTTCCCGAGGTGATCAGGTCGACGGCCATGTGGTCTTCCATGACTTGGATCGATGGGTGATTCTCTACGGCATTCAGTAGGGTCTTTTGGATCTCTTGGCCGGTAAAGTCATGAGCATGAAGGATGCGGCGCTTAGAATGCCCTCCCTCGCGGCCGAGGTCGAGTTCGGTGCCTCCGTCGGGGAGTTGGCGCAAATCGAAGGACATGCCGAGCTCAATCAATTCCTTGATCCGCTCCGGCCCCTCCTGCACCACCAAATCCACAACATCCTTGTGGCACAATCCCACCCCGGCATCCATGGTGTCTTTTCCGTGCAACTTGAATGAGTCTTCGCGGCTGGTCACGCAGGCGACACCCCCTTGAGCCCATGCCGTATTGGTGGTGGCGCGGGCCCGTTTGGTCACGATGGCAACGCTTCCGCTCTCCGCTGTTTTGAGGGCGTAGGTCAGCCCGGCGATGCCGGAGCCGATCACGATGTGGTCAAAATTTTTCATGGCGGGGGCTCAGTTGAAGGTTGTCGATTAGTCGCGTTGCCCCGATTTTCACGGCAGCGGCAAGCACGGTTGGGCGAGTCAGGGTCTGCACCGCTTCGAGTGTCTCGGCATCGATTAAGGAGACATATTCAGGGGGAGAGTCCGTGCCCTCGGTAATGAGGCGGGTGGCCGTGGCCGTTATCTCCGCGGGAGTCATCTCTGTCGCCGCTTTGGCCAAGGCGAGGGGGAATTTATTGGCTTTTTCTCGTTCTGTGGCGGAGAGGAGGCGGTTGCGCGAACTCATGGCGAGTCCGTCGGATTCTCGCACCGTGGGATGCCCGATAATTTCTACAGGGAAAAATAGATCACGGACCATACGGCGAATAATGGCTAGCTGCTGATAGTCCTTTTCTCCGAAAATAGCCATGTGGGGACGGACGATGTGGAAGAGCTTGGCCACCACGGTGCAGACCCCCCGGAAATGGCGAGGGCGACCGCCACCGCAGAGACCGCGGGAGAGCTCGGTTTCTTCGATGCTGGTGGAATCTCCCGGCGGATAAATTTGATCAGCCGAAGGGATAAAGACAGCGTCCGCACCGTGCTGGCGACAGAGCGCGAGGTCATCCGCTTTTAAACGGGGGTAGCGTGAGAAATCTTCGCCGGGACCGAACTGAGTGGGATTGACGAAAATAGAAACCACCACTCTACCGTCGGCTCCGACATGCTTGCGCGCTGCCTCAATTAAAGCAGCGTGGCCGCAATGAAGTGCGCCCATAGTTGGCACCAGAATCCGCGGGGCATTGGCTTCTCTGCGAAAGGTAGCCATCTCAGCTAGGGAGCCGAGGGTCTGCATGAGAGGGGAGCTACTCGCCGGCCGGGGTGGCGGCCGCCGGAGTCGCGCCGATCGCCGGGGAGGTAACAGGCTCGGCGCTCACAGCCTCCGAAGTCGTTATCTCTGGGGTCACTTGGACGGCTGAGGATGGTGCGGCGGGTGCGGCAGCGCTGGTCGCAACTGGGGTGGGTTGGCTGAGAAGTTCTCTCTGGATTGCTGTTTCACCAGTTCCTTGCTTGGCGTAAATGATGGCTAAAAGAAGGGTGAGTGAGAAGAAGATGACCCCCAACCAAACCGTAAATTTTTGGAGAACATGGGTGGTTTGAGCCCCGAACATGTTTTCTGTCATCCCCCCTCCGAAGGCAGCACCGAGGCCTTCGTTTTTCGGACGCTGCATCAGGACAACCCCGACCATGAGCATGCAAACTAGCACATGAAGGGCAATAAGGACGGTAATCAGGATCGACATGAACCGCTCATATTGACAGGGCGGAACGCCTATGTAAAGAAGCGCTGTCTTCGCCCGTAAAAGAATGGTTCATCTAGCTTGTTTTGAGGAATTTAAGCTTTGGGTAACTTTTTTTAAGAGAGAAAGCCTTCCTCAAGCTCTCGAAACCACGCCCTCTCAAAAAAAGTTTCAGGCTGAAGCTTTCAAGGTAGATGATGAGTTGAAGCCATCGTCCACTGAGATCGCCTTCGATGTAGAAACGGGAGAGGGGGACACGTCGACCGCTTGAAGAAGCAGATATTGCGGACGGTTGGGTGGTTTCCGCGTTGATCTTTGCTGGCGGAACATTCTAACTCCTCACCTGTGAATGTCAGTGACCTGAGGGAAATTCTGCAATACGTGCCGAGGTTCCGCGAAAAAATCTTCGTGGTTTCTGTCGATGGAGAAATCGCAGCCTCTCCTAACTTCTCCAACATCCTGCTTGATCTTGCGGTTTTGCGCTCCTTGAGCATTAGGGTTGTCCTCGTCCACGGGGCCAGTCATCAAGTTCTTGATGCCGCCAAGAGGGCTGGCCTAGAGCCCAGCAATACGGATGGCACCGGCATTACCAATGAGGAGACTTTGGAGATTAGTATCGGTGCGGCGATGCGGTTAACCCACGAGATTCTTGAGGGTTTGGCTTCGGTTGACCTCCGAGCGGCTTATGCCAACGCTGTCATTTCTCATCCGGCAGGCATCCTTGGTGGAGTCGACCAAGGCCACACCGGGAGAATCGAGAGGGTCGATGTAAAATGTCTGCACATGATGCTTCACGAAGGGATTATTCCCGTGGTTCCTCCTCTGGGTTTCGATGGCGAGGGACACACCTATCGGGTTAATTCTGATCACGCGGCCGCTGAGCTGGCAGAGGCTCTGCAAGCGTCCAAAGTTATTTATTTATCGGCTGCCATGCAATGGCCCGAGGGCAATTTGCTGCCTCGCCAGTTGAGTATCTCCGAAGCCGAGGAGCTCTCGAAAAAGCGTCAGAATGGAGTGGCGGTGAACCTCTATTCTAAATTGGACTACGGTGCCAAAGCCTGTCGGCAGGGAGTGCCTCGGGTGCATATCCTTGACGGTCGTATCGACGAGGCCTTGCTTGACGAGGTCTTCAGCAGTGAGGGCGTCGGCACCATGGTCTACTCCAACGAATACCAACAAATCCGCAAAATTTTCAAAAAGGATGTGCGGGCGATCATGGCCCTCATTCGTCAGTCAATGGAGAGTGAAGAACTGATGCGGAGGACACGTCGCGACGTGCTCGAGCGCATGCAGGACTATTGGGTCCTTGAGATTGATGGCAAGTTGATGGGGTGCGTTGCCCTGCATCTTTACACCAGTGAAGGCTCGGGTGAGTTGGCTTGTCTTTATGTTGACAAGGCCCACGAAAACGAAGGCCACGGGCGGAAGTTGATGGCTTTTGCTGAGGCTCTGGCTCGGCAGCGAGGGCTCAAGCAACTTTTTGCCCTCAGCACCCAGGCCTACAAATACCTGCAGATTAAGGGGGGCTATTGCGAGGCCACTCCCGACATTCTACCGCTACTACGGCAGAAGAAATACGAGTCGGCTGGGAGGCAAGCCAAGGTTCTTGTCAAGGCTCTGAACTAAGGCGAGGCCCATGGAAGGTGTCCACGCTCATTTTCTCTGGATCGACTGGACTGTTCTGGGGCTTTACTTGGTTGTCACCACTTGGATTGGTCACGCCCTGCGCGGCAAACAGTCGACGATGCAGGATTTCTTTTTGGCTGGTCGCTCGTTGCCCTGGCAGGCGGTGTGCGGTTCGATCGTGGCAACGGAAATCAGCGCCATCACTTTTGTCGGGGTTCCCGGTATGGTTTTCGCTGCCGGGGGAGACTTTACTTACTTGCAGTGGGGGATCGGCTCCCTCCTTGCCCGGGTGATTGTCGGTATTTGGTTTGTCAAAGTTTTCTACCAAAGGGGAATTTTCAGTCCTTACGATTACATGCAGCTTCGCCTCGGTGCGGGCGCTAGGGCCTTCACCACCTCTCTCTTTTTCGTTGGTTCTATTCTAGGTCAGAGCGTGCGGCTCTTGGTGACCGCGCTGATCTTGTGGACCGTGACAGGTTTGGCCTTCGGCTGGTGCATTGTCATCATCGGAGTTTTTGCCATCGGATGGACCATG
>CAXMPH010000034.1:8503-8786 GCA_964195055.1 uncultured Chthoniobacterales bacterium
CGTTATCCAGTTTTTTGTTTTTATTGGTGGCGGGCTGCTTGCCTTCATCGTTTTGATCTCCGGTATCGACGGCGGCTTCGCCCAGTTTGCCGCGGAGGCTGGGGCAGCTGGTAAATTGCGGGTGCTGGATCTTTCAACCAACCCGAACGTGCAATTCACTTTGTGGGTTGGCCTCCTCGCGATGCCTTTTCAGAATGTGGCAGCTTTTGGGACGGACCAACTCAATGCCCAGCGCATGTTTTGCTGCCGCACCGCCGGAGATGCCTCCAAGGCCATCATTGGC
>CAXMPH010000035.1:0-327 GCA_964195055.1 uncultured Chthoniobacterales bacterium
CGAGTTCGCTTGCCGGAATCAGAGCAAGAAGATGCAGAGAAGAATCCGTCACCGGCAGCATTCCCTGATGCCCAGCCAAGGCGACACGAGCGGCCTCCGCCACAGTCATTCCAAGAGAGAGGACCGGCCCCATAGGGCGCATGACGTGAGCCACCTTGGTCTCCTCGGCCATCTCTTTGCGGACGGCGAAGGATGCCTCGGCCCGGGCCCCAAAGAAAACGAATACCCCAATGAAAATAAGGAATGGATTCCCCTGATAAAACCCGAGCAGCCCAAAGAGTATCGCCACGACTTGGCCGACCCACGCCGCCATCTGGGTGGCCCGGG
>CAXMPH010000035.1:337-3703 GCA_964195055.1 uncultured Chthoniobacterales bacterium
GCATGCTTAAAGTGCATGGCGAGGAGAGCGCGGAGGACGCGACCACCATCCATGGGGAAGGCCGGAAGAAGATTGAAAAGAACCAAGATGATATTGATGGCGAGAAGCTTGCTCAGAATGTCGCCTTCTCCATCGGTGACCCTACCAAAGTCGTCGGCAAGAAATTGTCCGAGGACGAGCCATAGCGCAAAAGCAATGACGACATTGACCGCCGGCCCAGCCAAGGCCACCACCAGTTCCTGCCATGGTTTGTCCGGCATCCTTTCCAGCCGCGCCACCCCTCCGATGGGGAGCAAGGTGATGTCGGGTGTTCGAATCCCGTAAGCGCGGGCGGCGAAGGCATGACCAAACTCGTGCAGGACGACACAGACAAAAAGTGCGATGATGAAGGATAAGCCTGCGATCATGGCGCCTACCCCGCCCTCGGAGTAGTAGCTGACCCCGAACCAGAGAAGGAGAAGAAAAAAGGTGGCGTGGACCCGCACATCGATGCCGGCGATACGCACGAGTTGAAAAGACCACTTCACCCGCGGGAAGCTCTGCCATCTCGGGGGCCTCGGCAAGGCCAAACGTAATATTTTACCGCTCGCATCCGGCGGAACGGCCGTTCATCTTGCCCCACGTCATGACTTGGGAAATTACCATTGTCCTCCTTTTGGTCGGTTTTGCCTTGGTGCAGTTTCTCCGGGAGCGGTGGCCAACCGATTTGACGGGATTGGTTGTCTTGGCCGCCCTGCTCGTTCTTTCACAGATTCCGGGTGAGACCGCTTTTCCTGAGGCCCGTGCGCTCTTAGGGGTATTTTCCAATCCAGCCCCCATCACGGTGGCCGCCATGTTTATTCTGAGCAATGCCTTGGAACGTACAGGAGCCCTCAGCCGTGTCCTCGAGCGCCTCGAGGAGGTGGGTAATCTTGGTCCCCGCGGCATCCTTCTCATTATGATGATTGGTACCGCCGCCGTCTCCGCCTTTATCAATAACACCCCGGTCGTGGTGGTCGGTCTCCCCATTGCGATTCACTTGGCCAACCGTGCTGGGGTCTCTGCCTCGATTTTTCTCATTCCCCTCTCCTACGCATCCATCTTTGGTGGCACCTGTACCCTGGTGGGAACCAGCACCAACATTTTAGCCAGCGGCTTACTCGCCGATACGGGGCACCCACCTCTAGGGATGTTTGAGACGGCGGCGGTTGGCTTACCTCTCCTCGTCCTCGGCACGGTCTACGTTGTCCTGCTCGCACCCAAGTGCTTGCCTGAAAGGAAAACCCTGGCACAGGATCTCACCGACGGAGGCTTCTCCGAGTACGTTGTCGAAGCCACCGTCCAAAATGATTCTCCTGCCACGGGCCAAACCTTGGCTGAGGCCGGGCTGGGCCCCCGAGCGGGCCTGCGGGTCTTGGAGGTTCTCCGACACGGCAAACCTTATTTCGAGCCCCTCGACACCCTGACACTGCGTGCCGGAGATAGGGTAGTCATCGCGGGACCTCCTCAGACGGTGGCCAAGATCATCGCCATGCCTGGGGTAGAACTCGATATGGAAAAGGGCTTGGATGGCGACGACCAAACCGTCACCCACGAGGGGAGACTCGCTGAGGCGATCGTGGGGCCTCTCTCCGAGATCATTGGATTCAGCGTCAAGGATTTGAATTTTCGCCAGCGTTTTGGGGTGGTGGTTTTGGCCATCCATCGCCGGGGAACCAACCTGAGCCGAGGCTTTGAAAATATAGCTCTTCAGCCAGGTGACACCCTCCTGCTTCTGGGACCAAGTGGCGCGGTTAAATCCCTCCGCACCAATACCGAGTTACTCCTCCTTGACCGACCAAAAGTTCCCACGACGGCACAAAGGGCGCGTACGCCACTGGTTTTGGCCACCATGGCGGTGGTTATCGGCCTTGCCACCTTCAACCTCGTTCCGATTGCCGTGGCCGCCATCGTTGGTTGTATTTTTCTCATGGCCACCGGAACCCTCAAACCGCGGCAGGCCTACAAGTCGGTCGACTGGGGACTACTCTTCCTCATCTACAGCATGCTGGCTCTCGGGTTGGCCATGGGGACGACCGGTGCAGCGGACTATATTGCCAACAACATGGTGGGCTGGGTCAGTAGTCTCGCTTCCGAGGCGTGGAAGCCGATCGTGCTGTTAGCCGCGGTCTTTCTCCTTACCACCATTGTTACGGAACTGCTCTCCAACAACGCCACGGTGGTCCTGATGATGCCGATCGCTCTGGGAACAGCGGCAGAACTCGGACTCGACCCCCGCCCCTTTGCTATTGCCACAACCATCGCCGCCAGCGCTTCTTTCTCCACCCCGATTGGTTACCAGACCAACACCTATGTCTATTCCGCCGGAGGCTACCGCTACGCTGACTTTACCCGCTTCGGCCTTCCCCTCAACCTGATGTATCTCATTGGATCGGTCATTATCATCCCCTACGTCTGGCCCTTTCATCCTTAGCTTAAGCCAAAAAAATCCCCGCGAATTTCTTCGCGGGGATGGAAATGAAGTGGCCTTTGATCAGGCTCTCTCCGACTTCATCGTCGAAGACATGGAGAGAAAAAAGAAACCTGTGAATATCATGTTAATCCCAAAGAGAAGACCAAGAATCCACACGGCGGAGCTGGGAAACTGAGTGAAGATCATCCAGGAAAGGATAAGAGACACCGCACCACTTAGAAGCATGAGCCACATGGTGTGAGTCCCCGAGAACTTAAAGGAGGCAATGATGGTGACGATGCCTTGGGCGGCGAGGTAGATGGCTAGCAAAATGGTGAGGGTGAGTACCCCTGCCCCGATTTGAAAAAGAAGGAGCAGACCGGTGACCAAGGTCAAGGCAGCCCAGATTCCAGTAATCACCCGGTGGCCGGTATTTCCACTTTTACGCCCAAGTGAAGCAGCAAGGCCGTAGCCACCCGCAATGAGTAATAAAGCGGCGAATATTTGCTCCACCACAATGGTGCCGATAAGGGGGAAGGCGATGGCAAGGGCTCCAAGGATAATGAGGAGGACTCCTTGGAACATTGTCCAACCAGGAGATTTAGGGTGTGTTGTGTCAGTCATAGCAAGCTGACGTTGTCCGTGAACGGGGTTCGAGGAAAGAGTATTTTTCAGCGGGACGGTCACGGTATACCTGCTAAGATAGAGAGGATAGTCAATGCGTGGAGAACCGAGAACTAGCCCAGCGGAGCGAACCCGCCGCCTCGAACTACCTCGGTTAAGGGCGCGTCGTCGTCGCGGGCGGCGGCGTTGGACGCGACGCCTAGGTCGGCTGAGCCTCGCCGCCTTGATTCTCTGGAGTCTCATCGCCCTCTTCTATGTGGCCTGGGCTTGGACCTTTGACCTGCAGGAGGTGACGACGATTCCCCAAAGCT
>CAXMPH010000035.1:3713-8751 GCA_964195055.1 uncultured Chthoniobacterales bacterium
ATCGGCGCACCGTACCACTGGATCGGGTGAGTCCTTGGTTTGTCCGTGCGATAATTGCCCGAGAGGACTCCCGCTTCATGGGGCATTTCGGGATCGACCCCATCGGCATAGTCCGCGCTGCCGTGAGCAACCTCGCTGCCGGAGCCGTTCGGCAAGGGGGCAGCACTTTGACTCAGCAGTTGGCCAAAAACAGCTTCACTTTGGGGGGCAGGACACTCCATCGGAAAATCCTCGAGGCGGCTTTGGCGCTCCGAATTGAAGCGGTCATGAGTAAAGACCAGATCCTTACCCATTACATGAACCGGATCTATTTTGGCTCCGGACTCTTTGGTATCGAGACGGCAAGTCAGGCATATTTTCATAAAGAAGCTATGGATTTGACCTTGGCCGAATCCGCTTTACTAGCGGGTCTGGTCCGCAGTCCAAGTCGGCTTTCCCCTTTCCGAAATCCTGATCAGGCGCTCGAACAACGCAATGTCGTCCTCCGACAGATGGAGGACCAAGGATTCATTTCATCCCGGCAGAAAATGGAAGCTCAAGCTGAGCCAGTTCTTCTGGCGGCCGAGCGGCCGAGGCCTCCCCAAGAGGACTGGGCCATGGAAATGCTCTGGCGAGAGCTGGAGCGGGTTCTCCCTCAGAGCGTGCTCGATGGGGCGGGTCTGAGGATTTATACCACTCTCGACCGGAGGATGCAGCGGGCAGCGACCGCCGCTATCGAGGCTCAACTCACCGCCGTCGAGTCCCGCCAAGGATACCCTCATCCTCGGAGATCTGAGGTTTCCTTTGTTGATCCGAAAAGTCGACAAGGCACCCCCTACTTGCAAGCAGCAGCCTTGGCCATGGATAGCCAAACCGGCGGACTCCGGGTCCTCGTTGGAGGCCGGGACTATCAGAACAGTAAATTTAACCGGGCATGGTTTGGCGAGCGACAGGTTGGTTCGGCGGTCAAACCCTTTGTCTACGCTCTCGCCTTCCACCGCGGTCTCGGACCAGGAACGCTGGTAAGCGATAACCGACTGAGCCCTAGCGATCTTCCTCGCAGCTTTGGCCGTTATGATCCATCAAACAGCGATGGTACCTACCGAGGGATGTTGCCGGCCAAGGAGGGATTAATTCTTTCCCGCAACACCATGAGTGTGCGCGTGGGCATGATGGCGGGGATTGATCAGGTGCGGAAAACTATCTTGGAAACCGAACTGGCCAAGAAAGTCCCCCGCTTCCCCTCGATGTTTCTCGGATCTTTCAGCGGGACATTACGTGCCCTCACCGTAGCTTACGCCGCCCTAGCTAATGAAGGGGTGGCGGCTACCCCTCATTTACTTGATCGGGTGGAAGACCCACAAGGCCGGGTCATTTACCGCTTTAAAGGTTCCAAGCGGCGCCTTCTCCCGAGGGGAGCCTCTCGGGTGACCGCCGGGATTTTGCGAGAGGCGATGGAGCGAGGAACCGGGGTGGCGGCCAAGGCGCAGGGCTACCGGGGAACCAAGGCCGGTGGCAAAACGGGTACGACCAACGATTACCGCGATGCTTGGTTTATTGGTTTCGACGAGAAAACAACCTGTGGCATCTGGGTCGGTTTTGATCAGCCTAAGCGAATCATCAACCGTGGCTACGGAGCAACTCTCGCTCTCCCCATCTGGGTCAAGATCATGAACGAAGCAAATCAAGCCAAAACCACAGTAAGACAGTGATTGAGGTTGCCACCTTTTACGACTGGCTGCTCGCCCGTCGCATCTTGAGCAAAACCTGGATGGCCTTACCTGAGTCAATCGACTCTTCTGCCCTCTCTTTCGCCTCCACCCAGTCGTCAGTCAGGCCGGTGACAAGGATGGAAGCCGCCGCATTAACTATGACCAAGTCCCGAGCCGATCCCTGTCGGTGGCCCTTGAGTAATTGGGTGAGCAACTCGGCATTTTCCATGGCGTCACCGCCACGCAGATCCGACAAATCTCCAAAGGGAACCCCGAGATCTTCTGGGCTGAAAACTTTTTCGGAGGCTCCATCCGGGCCCACATCGACGATGCGGGTTGGCCCCAGAGTGGAGATTTCATCCATCACCGCATCAGGCCCGGCTTTGCCATGGACGACCCAAGCCCTGCGGCGGCCAAGTTTTGGGAGGACCTGCGCATAGAGCGGCAGGAGATTCTCACTGAAAACCCCCGTCAGCTGATAAGCTGGTCGGGCGGGATTGAGCAATGGTCCAAGCATATTGAAAATGGAAGCGTCACCACGTTGAGCCAGCAGTTTGCGGGCCGGGGCAACTGCCTTGAAGGACGGGTGAAAACGAGGAGCAAAGAGGAAGGTCGCCCCCGATTCCTCCAGCATGCCATGCAAACGATCCAAAGGAGCGTCGATCGAGATTCCCAGTGCTTCCAATACGTCGGCCCCTCCGCTTTTGGAGGTGATACCTCGATTACCGTGCTTAACCACCCGCGCCCCTGCTCCGGCAGCAACGAACATCACCGCGGTAGAGACATTAAATAACCCCAATTTATCGCCACCCGTGCCGCAAACATCAAGAACCGGCCCGAGATCAGGATGGACCTCGAATGGTTCGGCGTGTCGGAGAAAGCTAGTGGCGAAGAATTGAATTTCGTCCGGGGTTTCACCCCTTCGGTGCATCGCTGCCAGAAAATCTGCCTTGTCTTCATCAGCAACTTTAGACGAGAGAAGCTCCTCGGCAACGGATGCCGCCTCGGAGGAGGAGAGAGAGCCACCGCGAAGGATTTGGTCGGTCCAAGTCTTCAAGGCAGAACCTCCTTGAGGCGCTGGGCCAACTTTTCTACGGGCCACTGTCCCGGTACCTGCGCTCGGTCGAGGTAGCCGTAGCTTAGGGCTGAGCCACAGGCGGCAAGGGTTAGCCGTGAAACTCGGCCGAGTGGGCCCATTCCCATGGCGGCCACGGGCAACCGACCGGCAGAACCCTGGCAGGTGACCAAGGTGGACAAATCTCTGGCCTTGGACAGAGTCGTCGCGATTTTTAAGACATCCGCTCCCCCGTTTTTGGCAGCCTCTACTAGGGAGGCAATTTTGGGCAGCCCAGGAGTTCGCTGAAAATCATGAAAGGAAAAAATTTTCAGGACATCTTTCTTCCCTGCTTCCTTGAGCAAGGCACTCATCGCGCTGGTGGAGCGCAACTCAACGTCGATCGCGGCGGCACATGGGAGAAATTTTTCAAGGAGGCTTCGACGAAGTGGTAAACTCAGATTTTCTGCGCCCCCTTCCCTCGGATGCCGTGCCGTCAGAAGAATAGGAGGACGAAGCTGAGGCAAAAGTTTCTCGAGCATTTCGACATTCGAGACCAAACAATCGAGCCGAATTTCAATAAGATCTCCCGCCTTCCCTCCGAGCTTAATCGCTGAGCGTAAACCTTTTGGGGTGTCCACCGTTGCCACCATGAGAGGTCGGCCCAGAACTCTTAGCTTTTGCTTCAGCTTCATCAATGATGTCTATATAGTTTGAGCGCTGAGAATTCGCTACCCAAAATTCCAGACACTTTTTTTTACGTACCTTAATGATCTCCCGAAAACAAGAAGCTAGCATCCAATTCACTCAGGTCATCGACGCCATGGTTCTTGGGTTGGCTCTCTACATTGGGTATGCCCTGCGGGCCTATCAGATTGTTGATTTCGATGGTTTGCCTGAGATTCCACCTCTGGAGTCCTTCACTTGGCTTTTTGTTGGGGTCTGTCTATTCGGTCCTCTCTTCCTCGAAATGCAGGGTTTTTATCAGCACCGTCTGGAGAAAAGCTGGCAACGCTCACTGCGGCAGATGACCTATGCCGGTGTCTGGCTGGGCTTACTCCTAGGTCTTTCTGTCATTTTCTTCCGAGTCGATATCCCCAGCCGCTCGGCCCTCCTAATCTTTTTGTTCTTGGGTCCTCTTGGCCTCCTCCTCCGAGAATCGGTCTCCAGCGCATTTTACCTGCGAAGACTGAGGCGAGGTGGCCACGGAGAGGCTATTATTTTAGCCGGTTCACGGGAGTCCATCAACGGATGGATGAATCGTCTCTCTCCCGTGCAAAAGCAGGAGATTAACATTGTCGAGACGGTCGATTTTGAAACCCAGTCAAACATTCAACTGGTTGAGGCGATGCACCGGCACAGCGTCGGACGAGTCGTTTTGTCTTTCTCCGGCAATCATACGAGCCAGTTGCAGCAAGCCATTACTGCTTGCGAAACCGAGGGCGTCGAAGCCTGGGTATCCGCTAACTTTATCAATACCTCGATCGCCCGACCAACTTACGACTCCCTCGGAACGATGCCGATGCTCGTCTTCCGAGTAACTCCGAATATGTCCACGGCACTCATTGCTAAGTCCGCCATCGATCGGGTGGGCGCTATTATTGGTCTGATCGCTCTCACGCCTCTTTTTTTTCTGATCGCTTTGGCAGTCAAGTTCACCTCGGCCGGCCCAATTATTTTCACCCAGCAGCGTGCCGGGCGCCACGGTAAGCCTTTCGCCATGTACAAATTCCGATCAATGCGGGTCGGGGCAGAGGCGGAGCAACATAAGCTTCTGGGAAAAAACCAAATGAACGGGCCTGTCTTCAAAGTGGAGAACGACCCGAGAATGACCCGATTCGGTGCTTGGTTACGCAAGACTAGCTTGGACGAGTTGCCCCAGCTGTTCAATATTGCCTTGGGCCAAATGAGCCTGGTGGGACCACGCCCCCTTCCCGTTTATGAAGTAAACAACTTTAAAATGACCGCCCACCGCCGGCGTCTTAGCATGAAGCCTGGACTGACCTGCCTTTGGCAAATCAGCGGACGCAGCACGGTGACAGACTTCGATGACTGGGTCAAACTCGACACCCAATACATCGACAACTGGTCTCTCTGGCTAGACCTCTCCATCTTAGTCCGGACAGTTCCGGTGGTTCTCTTTGGGACCGGTGCGCGGTAACAAAGTAATTCTCGAAATTATAACGTCTCTAGTTTAATTTCTATCCTCGAGTAGGGAACAATATCGCCTTTCAAATCGCATCACTCTTCCTCAATAAATCATGAACCTACGAGCACTCCCCGTTTTACTGGC
>CAXMPH010000036.1:0-4085 GCA_964195055.1 uncultured Chthoniobacterales bacterium
GACGGTGCCGTAACGACGGGTAAACTTCTCAACCCGCCCAGCGGTGTCGATGAATTTTTGCTCGCCGGTGAAGAAGGGGTGACAGGCTCCACAGATGCCAATTTTTACGTTCTTGCGAGTCGAGCGCGTGTTGTAAACGGTCCCACATGTGCAGGTGATCGTTGTTTCGTTATAATCGGGGTGCAGGCCAGCTTTCATGTTTTTTTAAACGGATCGCCAACTATGCGTGGGTTTTTTCAGGACGCAAGCAAACTCTGTTAGATTTGCTGGTCACAGGGCCTGAGTGAAGGCAGAGTTATCGGCAAATGGAGTATTCAGCCAAGTGGTTTCTGCGCAAACACGAGGACGGAGGTCTTTTCGGGCCTGTCGATTTTTCGACGCTGAAAGAATGGGCCCGAGGTGCCCAAGTTTCCCCACTCGATAGCGTGAGTGAGGACCGCATCAATTGGGTCAAGACGCCCATGTTACAGGATTTGCACATGGACTATGTCGTCCAGCTCGGCACCGATTCGTTTTACGGTCCGACGACGGAGGAGGCGGTGCAGGAGTTTTTGCGGCTGGGGGAGATTACGGCGGAGACGACAATCATCAACTGCTGCACCGGAGCAGAATTGCCGCTCCGAGAAGCTGATTTTTTTCGAGGTGATCCTCCTCCGATGGAGGCGGTTGTAAGCCGAGAACCCGGACGCAGTACTATTCGTCAGAATTTGCAGCAACGTATTCGTGAGTTGGAACTCCTCCTCGTAGAAAAGCGCCATCAATTCGAGATGACTGAGGTCCGGATCAAGCATCTTGAGAACCGCTTGAAAGAAGCTGGCTTAAGGCCCGAATAGGGTATTTTGATGCATGGGAAAAGTGCGTCTTGATCTCCTGCTGGTCCAGCGAGGGCTTTGTCCCTCGCGTGAAAAAGCCCAAAGGCTAATTATGGCGGGGGAGGTTTTTTCGGGGGGAACTCGGATGGACAAAGCGTCGCTTTCTCTTGGCAGCGATGTCCCACTCCAAGTGCGGCAGGCTGATCGCTATGTCGGGCGCGGCGGCCACAAGCTAGAAGCAGCACTTGGCCATTTTCAAATTCAGCCGCAGGGTTGGACTTGCCTCGATGTTGGGGCCTCGACAGGTGGCTTTACCGACTGCCTCTTGCAGCACGGCGCTGACAAAGTGTATGCCTTGGATGTGGGACACGGACAACTGGCTTGGACCTTGCGCCGTGACTCTCGGGTCGTGGTGATGGAGCACTGCAATGCCCGCCACCTTTCTCCAGGCGATCTTCCGGAAAAAGTCGGGATATGCGTAGCCGATGTAAGCTTTATTTCCCTTACTTTGGTCTTGCCGCCCGCGGCTGAGCTTCTTACTCACGGCGGGGTGATCGTAGCCCTTATCAAGCCGCAGTTTGAATTATCCCGTGCTGAAGTGGGTCGCGGCGGGGTGGTGCGCGACGTCCTTGCCCACCAGCGGGCGGTTGAAAAAATTCGGCAATTTGCCCTGCTTCGTCACTGGACCTGGGGAGGGGTGGTGGACTCGCCCATCACCGGCGCCGATGGCAATCGCGAGTTTCTTTGTCTCTTACAGCCATGAAAGTAGGAATTCTAGCGCGGGTCGACAAGGCGCAGGCGTCCTCCCTCGTCCAAGCCCTGAGCGAGGCCTTGTCGCGCAGGGGTATCGCGGTGGCCTTGGAAAAAAAGACGGCTCAATTGCTGGGCCCAGATAGAAGCGGTCTTGACGAGGGGGCCCTCGCAGCCACCTCAGATCTTCTCATTGTCCTCGGGGGAGATGGAACGATTCTACGCTTCCTCCATTGTCTGGCTGGTCCGGTTCCTCCGATTTTTGGGATCAATCTCGGTTCACTTGGTTTTCTCACCGGAGTGAGCAGCGAGGATTGGCCCCAAGCGGTTGAGGCCATCGTAGCAGGTAACTTTCAGCTGAGCGCGCGCACCCTGCTCAAGGCCGAGTTGGAGCGAGAGGAGACGGTGGTGGAGACCTTCACCGGTTTGAATGATGTGGTGGTGAGCCGAGGCCAGAACTCCCAGCTGATCAAGGTTGAAGTGCGGATCGATGGCGAAGAACTGTGCGTTTACAATGCCGACGGTCTCATCGTAGCTACCCCGACAGGATCGACGGCCTATTCCATGTCGGCGGGCGGTCCCCTCCTTCTGCCCCACAGTGAGTGCCACGTTATCACTCCGATCTGCCCCCATGTTTTGACCAATCGTTCCACCGTAATTGCCGACACGGCGCAGCTGGAACTTCGCCTCGTCGGAGATGAGCATGGGGTAACCGTTAACGTAGATGGTCAGGAGATTCGTGGATTTGGCCCGGGTGACATCCTCCGTATCTCGCGAGCTGGAGAAAAACTTTGCTTGGCTACCTTGCCCGGTCGGACCTTTAGCGAGGTTTTGCGGGAGAAGTTGAAGTGGAGCGGAAGCAACGTATGAGCAGGACGGGCGATTTACTTCTTCCCTCAAGGGTCAGTCTTGATCTGACGGTACCCGATCGGTCGGCCGCGGTACGGGCGACGGCCGAACTTCTGCGGGGAGATCCTTTGGTTCCTTCTTGGGATCAATTATGGGCCGCTATTGCAAAGAGGGAGGCGGTTGACCTAGGCGATTCTTCCTGTGGTATCTGCCTTGCTCATGGACGGAGTGAAACGATGAAGCAGCTTGTTCTTTGCGCCGCCCGGCTAGCATCCGCGGTGCCGGGGACGTCGGAGTGGCCGGTGCGTTTGGTTTTCGTCTTTGTTTTACCGGTAACCATGGCGGAAGAGTATTTGCGCAAAGTCGGCGCTCTCGCACGGGCCTGCAGTATGGCTGAGAAGGTCGAGCAACTGCAGCAGGCCGAGGATGCTGAGAATTTTTCTGACTTGGTTAACCGCTGGCTTGTCTGATGGAAGGGAAACTTGCCCGTCCTAGCTTGGGCGGGCACATTACAGCGATGCCTCTCATTTCCGTCCGTAACTTGTGCACCTGGTTTCCTGTGCTCGGCGGTGTCCTCCGCCGGCCCAAGGGTGAGATCAAAGCGGTTGACGGGGTGAGTTTTGACTGCCAACCCGGAAAAACCGTCGGTTTAGTCGGGGAAAGTGGTAGTGGCAAGACCACCGTCGGCCGTACCCTACTCAAGTTGACGCCCTCCACCGCGGGTCAGGTTTTTTATGAGGGACGCGATATTTTACGATTAAGCGAGGCTGCTTTCCGTCCGCTGCGGAAAGATTTGCAGATAATTTTTCAGGATCCGTTTGGTTCGCTCAATCCCAGAATGACCATTCATGCCATATTGTCAGAACCTTTGGAGATCCACTTTAAGAAAATGAACAAGGGAGATCGGCGTGAACGGGTGGCCGACTTACTCAAACTTGTCGGTCTTCCGGTTGATGCAATGGGACGGTACCCTCATGAGTTTAGCGGCGGCCAGCGCCAGCGGATTGGGATTGCCCGAGCTCTCGCGGTCAAACCGAGTTTCATTGTCTGCGATGAACCGGTCAGTGCGCTTGATGTCAGCGTGCAAGCGCAGATCGTTAATCTCTTGCAGGATCTGCAGGAGCAACTCGGGGTGGCCTATTTGTTTATCGCTCACGATCTGGCGGTGGTGGAGCATGTCAGTGATCATGTGATTGTTATGCACCACGGAAAAATTGTGGAGTCGGCTTCGGCGGCAGCGATCTACGGTGACCCTCAGCACGAATACACTAAAAAATTGCTTTCCGCGGTGCCGCGGTTGGCAGCCTAAAAGATGACGCCTCTGCTGCGCAAATTGGCGTACTTGCATTGGCCGTTGATGGTTCTCGTTCTTGGCCTCGGGGTCTTTGGGATTTTTGCCATCTACAGCGCTACTTGGATGCGCGAGCAAGATTTTTGGAACCGTCAAATGATCTGGCTCTTGGTCGGGCTGATTATTTGTGGTGGGGTTTCTCTGATCGACTATCACTGGGTAAGACTCGGGGCCCTTCCTCTCTACCTAGCCGGTCTCGGGGCATTGCTCTTCACTCATTTTTTCGGACAAGAGGTCTTCGGGGCGCGCAGTTGGATCAATCTAGGCTTTATGAACTTCCAGCCTTCGCAGTTGGCCATTCTCTCGGCCATCATGGTTTTGGC
>CAXMPH010000036.1:4095-8680 GCA_964195055.1 uncultured Chthoniobacterales bacterium
GATGCCTTCTTTGCTGCGGATCGCCCTTTGCGGGATGGTCGCGGCGGCACCCGGCGTGCTTATTCTGATCCAGCCAGATCTTGGCTCCGCTATCGTTTGGGGTCCTATCTTGTTGGCCATGCTTTACGCGGCTCGGATTCCGGCCCGCTACCTGATTAGCATTCTTCTGCTGGCCTTGGCTTTGATACCGCTGATCGTCAACTTCGGTATGCGCCCATACCAGAGGCTACGAATTATCACCTTCCTCAACCCAGATTTGGATCCACGTGGGGCGGGATGGACGATCAATCAGTCCCTGACGGCCATCGGCTCCGGAGGCTGGGATGGTAAAGGATTTAAGGCCCCCAACACCCTTAACGAATTGGGTTTCCTCCCCAGTACCATCTTCCACAACGACTTTATTTTTTCGGTCATTGGGGACCAGCATGGTTTTATCGGAGGCATAATTCTCATGTCGGCGTTTCTGGTATTGATCGGAATTTGCTTATTTGTTTCGCTCCAAGCTGAGGACGATCTAGGCCGATTGCTGGGAGTTGGTATAACTACTCTGATATTTACTCATACTTTTATGAATATCGGAATGACCATAGGGATTACCCCAATCACTGGGCTTCCCCTTCCCTTAGTCAGCTACGGTGGTTCATTTCTTTTAACGGTGATGTTTGGTATCGGCCTCCTCCAAAGTATCTGGATTCATCGGGTAAAGAGGGACGCTTCCCGGAAGATATGACCTTTTTTGGGATGGGCCAAGGTCCTCTCGATCCCGAGAGGAGTCCTTTTACTTGCCCCTGGCTCTGTCGGGGTTGATATTTCTCCCTCTCTGTCTATGAAGGTTTTCCGAATCGTATTTCTTGCCTCTACCGCGGCCCTCTTCCTCGCTGTCTCTGGTATTGATGCAACCGCTGCCAGTTTTGAAGAGCAGGCTCTGCGTTTGAGAGAAAAGGTTCTTCTCCGGGTGGAGCCGCGCATTCCGCGGACCAGCAGTGTCGCCCGACGCGCCGGTAACTCGCGGCGCTACCCTTGGAAAAACAATATTGTGACAACCGTATTTTGGATCGGGGAGAAGCCGACTAAGAATAATCCCGTCCCCAATCATAAAAGTTCCTGGGACCAAAAATGGGTGCGCAATTATGGCGGTTTCGACGATCCCGATCCCCGGAAGCGGCGCGGTTTCCTGCCGGCCCGGTTCACCCCTCGGCAGAATCCCTTCTACATTGCTCTGCCTTACAACGATGTCACACGTGGGGGCACCAAAGCGGAGGCTCCCCGAGTCATTCCGTGGTTTCGGCAAGATTTCATCAAACGGGGGCAGTCTGTTTGCAAGGGGCGCTGGGTCGTCATTCGCCACCGTGGGCGCGAAGCCTACGCTCAGTGGGAGGATTGCGGACCATTCCGGACCGATCACTGGCAGTATGTCTTCGGCAATGAACGTCCCCGGCCGAATCTCAACCAAGGAGCCGGCTTGGACGTTTCGCCTGCTGTGCGAGACTACCTCGGAATGAAGGGTAAAGATGTCGTCGACTGGCGCTTTGTTGAATTTGAGGAAGTGCCTCGAGGCCCCTGGGCTCAACACGGAGACAACAATACCTTCGTGCAGCAGCGCCGTCGTGGTGACGTCCGCTTTGCCGAGACAAAGAAGTCATCAGCGAGGAGCAGTAACTAAGGCACCCGAGGCACCCGATTATTCCTGCCAGAACGTAACTTGTGCCGACGCATGAAAGTGCTTAGCGAAACTGTGGCGTTGCCTTGGTGACGAAAAAACCTTATTAACAAATTCTTAGAGCAATCGTGATGAAGATTATTAGTATCACCGGCGAAGAAGTCGCCCCTCCCTCCACTAGTCATGGACAAGAAGCACCGCACGATCTTTTCGCTAAATGTGCCGCTTACGATGAGCCGGAAAAAGCCCAAGCTCTTGGAATTTATCCCTTCTTTCGTCCGATTGAGGAAATGGACGGAGCGGAGGTCCTCTGCGAAGGCAAGCGTGTCCTCATGGTTGGATCGAACAACTATCTTGGCTTGGCCAACGATCCCCGAGTGGTGGAAGCGGCCGTCAAGGCGACCCACAGGTACGGCTTAGGTTGTACTGGATCGCGCTTCCTCAGCGGCAACCTGATTATTCACGAGCAACTCGAGGAATCCTTGGCTGACTACATTGGTAAAGATTCGGCCCTGCTCTTTTCCACTGGTTACTTCGCCAACCAAGGTGCCCTGACCAGTCTTTTTGAGGCGGGAGATTTCATTCTCTGCGACAAGGAAAACCACGCCAGTATCATCGATGGATGCCGTATGTCGCCGGCCAAAATCATCCCCTTTGCCCATAATTCGCCGGAATCATTGCGTCGGCGGCTGGCGCGCCTGCCTCGGGAAGCGGGCAAAATGGTAGTAATCGATGGTGTTTTCAGCATGTCTGGTGATATTGCGCGCCTGCCAGAACTGATGGCTGTAGCCGATGAGTTTGGCGCCAAATTCTACGTCGACGAGGCCCACGCTCTCGGGGTGATCGGTCCTGAGGGCAAAGGAAGTGCCTACCACATGAAAGTGGCGGATCGAGCTGATCTCATGATGGGCACCTTTTCCAAGTCGCTCGGTTGCATGGGGGGATTTCTGGCAGGGGACAAGGATGTCATAAAATTCGTCCGCCATAAGGCTCGCTGCTTTATCTTTACCGCTTCGCCGACTGCCGCCGTAGCCGGTGGGGTGATGAAGGCTTTAGAAATCATGCGGACAGAGCAATGGCGCCTCGAAAAGCTATGGGAGAACACTCGGCACATGCACCTTGGCTTTCGTTCCCTCGGGTTTCACATTGGGACGACTGAGACACCGATCGTTCCTGTTTTGGTCGGGGATGAGCAGAAGGCTTTCTTTTTTGCCAAGCGACTTTTTGACAATGGCATCTTTGCTACTCCGGCGATTTACCCCGCGGTGCGCCGAGGGCAAGCGATCATCCGTACCAGCTACATGTCGACGCATACGCCGCAGCAGCTGGACTATGTCCTTGAGACTTTTCAGAAAATTGCCCGAGAACTGAATATTTTTGAAGACGATGTCTACCAGCGCGCCGCCGAAAAAATCCCCCAGCGACCTCACGATACTCAGGTGCCGGAGTCGGTCAGAACTGCGGCGCTTTGAGAATTGCGGCGAGGATGTCCTCCGAGATGAATCCTGTTTCGTCCCGCCCATTCCTGGAAGCATTTCTGAAATCTTTCGTCCCGGGGCGCCCTTTCTCCGCTCCTCTGGCGAGATGGCTCCTTTTCTCGCCTTGCGTCATGGCCGCCCCGTTGGACGCATCGCGGCTATTCGCAACCAATTGCACAATCAGCGGCATGGGGATAAGACCGGATTTTTTGGATTTTTCGACTTTGCTGATGGCGAGGCGGCTGCCGCCCTTTTTGGCTCGGCTTGCGCTTGGCTGAGCCAAAGTGGGCTTGCTTCAGCTCGCGGGCCCTACTCACCTAGCATCAACGATACCTGTGGCCTCCTCAGCCACGGCTTCGAGGACCCGCCGTGCGTCTTCATGCCGTGGAACCCTCCCCGCTATCAACAGACCTATGAGGAACTCGGTCTCTCCCCTGTCCGCCAGCTGCAAGCCTTCAACGTAGATATGAAGGTCGCGGCCAGTCCGGTGCTGGTCCGCCTCGCCGCCCGGACCCAAAAAAATAGTGGTCTGAGCGTCCGGTCCTTCCGCATGGATCGGATCGAGGATGACCTGCGTATTCTCCAGCGCCTCTACAATGTTACCCTCGACCGCAACTGGGGCTACGTCCCGGTCCAATGGGAAGAACTGGAACATTCTGCCAAGGGACTTCGGACCATCGCCGATCCGCGGATGCTCTACTTCGTTATGTGCCAAGGCCGCGAGGTTGGTTACTCGATCTCTCTCCCAGATATCAACGAGTTTCTTTTAGCGGCACGGCGATGGCCCCGCGGTTACCTTCGTTTGATTCCTTTGGCTTGGATGCTGAAGACGAAGAAGCCGCGCCGTGCCCGCCACCTTATTCTTGGAATTGAGCCAGAATACCGCCGCCGTAGCGGCCTCGCCGCCTTTCTTTATTATGAGACTTTCCGTCGGTTTGCCCAAGGATACCCCATAGCCGAGGTGTCTTGGATCGAGGCCAATAACAAGCAGATCATCCGCGGCATAGAAATCCTCGGCGGTCAGCACTCCAAAACCTACACTATTTGGGAGAAATCTCTCTAAAAGAGGGCCGCCAGCCATGCGTTTACTTGTCACCGGTGCCACTGGATTCATTGGCCGTACCCTTGTCCTCCGTGCCTTGGAGGATCGCGGAATTGACCAAGTTATTGCCCCCGTCCGTTCTGAGAAAAAACTTCGTCAACAATTAGCCCGTGAGGGGGTGGGGGATCTGCAGAAGCTGCGTATTCTTGAGGCGGAGGCCCCCCACTGGGACTTTCGGGGGCTGGGCTCTGTCGATCGCGTTGTCCATTGTGCTGGGGTGCTTTTCGGTCGCACTCGGGATGAATATTTTCGAGTCAATGTTGACGGTACCCTTCGCCTGATTGAAACCCTCGCAGGACAACCACCCATCGTCCTGCTTTCCTCTCAGGCCGCCGGCGGTCCCAC